>CANQDJ010000004.1 GCA_947592005.1 uncultured Anaeroplasma sp. | reverse complement strand
TTGAATTATCCACATAAAAAAGACAAACCCTTAGTTTCATTTCAAAAAAACTAAGGATTTGTCAACAATCTGAGAGGATATGAATATATTCTCTTTTTTTCGTGTTTAAAATTTGACAACTTATTTTTTTCAAAGTATAATGAAATATATCATTTTCAGTTTCTTGGAGGGGAAATTATGATTATAATAGAGAATAAGAGTTTTGATGAAGAAAGAGCCTTATATAATACTCAAAATGCGATTGTTCAAAATTGTCGATTTGAAGGAGAAGCGGACGGAGAATCTTTTTTAAAAGAAAGTCGAAATATCGAGGTAAAGAATTGTTTTATGGATTTGCGATATCCGATGTGGCATATAGAGAATCTTAAAATAGAAAATTGTGAAATGACGGAAAGATGTCGTGCGGCACTTTGGTATGATACGAATGTTACTATAGTAAATACGATAATGAATGGGATTAAGGCTTTACGGGAATGTTCGGATATAACATTGGATAATATAAACGGAAATTCTCCCGAGTTTGGCTGGAGATGCAAAAATATTCAAGTAAAGGGTGGTAAACTTTCTTCCGAATATTTATTTTTCGAGAGTGAGAATATTCATATAGAGAATTTGGAATTCAGTGGGAAATATTCTTTTCAATATACGAAAGATGTTACGATTTATCGTTCAAATTTTAAAACGAAAGATGCCTTTTGGCATGCGAGAAATGTGATGGTAAGAAACAGTGTTTTGGAAGGGGAATATATCGGTTGGTATTCCGATGGATTAACGCTTGTGAATTGTTTAATTAAGGGAACTCAGCCTTTTTGTTATTGCAAGAATTTAAAATTGGTGAATTGTACGTTGGTTGATTGTGATTTGGCTTTTGAATATAGTGATGTAGATGCGACAATTATGGGAGATATTGTGTCTATAAAAAATCCGAAAAGCGGAAGAATTGTTGCCGATGGATATGGACAGATTATTTTATCTGGAAGTAAATATGAATGTAAAGCGGAAATCATTGAAAGAAGAATATCGGAAGGTTGTTGTTGTAACTGAAAAACAGGCTCTATATTAGGGCTGTTTTTTTATGGGTTTTCAATGGATATTTTTTTTGCATATTCATTGAAATTATAGTATAATAGCAATGGTGATTGTCATGAAAAATGTAAAAATTGCACTTCCGTCTTTGAAAACGGCGAAATTAAGAAGAAATTTAGGCATAGAAACGATTCATTATAAAATGAACGATAAATATAAAACTTTGGGTGTTGGGAAAACATACTCTATTTTTACTTATGGTTGTCAAGGGAATGAGGCAGATAGTGAAGTTATGAGCGGTATTTTGGAAAGTGTCGGTTTTACTTTGGCAACGGATCCGATGGACGCCGATGTCGTTTTAGTGAACACTTGTGCCATTCGGGAAAATGCCGAACAAAGAATATGGGGTGTTTTGGGGCAATTAAAAGGAAAAAAGAGAGAAAATCCCGATAAAATAATCGGGATTTGTGGGTGTATGCCTCAAGAAGAAAAGACGACGTCTAAAATATTAGAATCGTATGATTTTATCGATTTGGTGTTTGGAACGCATAACCGTCATGAATTACCGAAACTTATTTATCAAGCGTATTTGACGAAATCTAAGGTAGTGGAAGTTTTATCTAATGAGGGTAATATTTTAGAAGATGCTCCCAAAATTAGAGCCTCTCATCATAAGGCATGGGTTAATATTATGTTTGGGTGCGATGAATTTTGTACTTATTGTATTGTGCCTTATACTAGAGGAAAGGAACGTTCGAGAAAAAAGGAAGATATAATCAAAGAAGTAGAAGATCTTGTTAAAGAAGGATATAAGGAAATCACTTTATTGGGACAAAATGTGAATGCGTATGGAAAAGATTTGAATTCTGATTATACTTTCGGTGATTTATTGTATGATTTGGATAAGACGGGAATTGAACGGATTCGATATACGACCTCTCACCCGAGAGATTTAGACGATAAGACGATTTTTGCTATGAGAGATTGTAAATCGGTTATGCCACATCTTCATTTACCTGTTCAATCGGGAGATAATGAGATTTTAAAAATTATGAATCGAAAATATACCTATGAAGAATATATGGAAAAAATTCGTAAATTACGGAAAAATATTCCCGATATAGCGATAACAACGGATATTATTGTCGGTTTTCCCAATGAAACCGAAGAACAATTTCAAAACACGTTGAAATTGGTAAAAGAGGCGGAATTTGAGGGGGCTTTTACATTTATTTATTCCAAGCGAGAAGGAACGCCTGCCGCTAAAATGGAAGATATGATTTCTGACAAGGAAAAGAAAGAACGGCTTCTTCGATTGAATGAATTGGTGAATGAAGGGTATAAGAAAGGTCATGAACGCTTTTTAAATCAGATTGTTGAGGTTCTTGTGGACGGTAAAAGTAAAAATGGAGAGGATATGATGTGCGGATACACACCGCATTTAAAATTAACTCATTTTAAGTCTACTGATGATTCTTTGATAGGAAAGGTTGTTCGAGTTCGTATTACGGAAGCGAAGACGTGGTTTATGATTGGAGAATTATATGAGTCCTAAGGCAGAGATTATGGAGTATTTTAAGAATTTGCCGGAAGTAAAACGAATAAAAGAATTGGAACATTATATCGATACGAATAAAGAGATAAAAGAAAAGTTTGAAGAAATCAAAGTCATTCAAAAAGAATTGGTGAATGCGAAAGAAAGTCGACAGTTTGTTCGAATGAAAGAATATGAACAAAAATGGAATAGAGGAATAGAAGAATTAAAAGAATTGCCGTTTGTGGAAGAGTATTTGGAATTGGTGGAGATAATCAATCAAAAATGGAATCAATTTATCTTTTTGATTGAAAATGGAATTCAATGTTTATTAAAGTAAGTATTGGTGGTGGTATAGTATGTCTAAAAAGAATAAGATTATTTTATCGATTCTCGTTGTTATTAGTTTAACTGCGATGATTATCGGAAGTATCAGTTATTATCGTAAGTTAAGGTCGACATTGGACGATTCTATACTGCAAAATATGAAAGAGATGTCAAATCACGATGTAACGAATATTCAAGCTACGGTGAATGAAACGTGGAATAGTTTAGAGGGAATCGGGACTCGTATGAAATTGCATAATCAAAAATTGGATCATATCCATAATTTGGAAGATATTCAGGTTTTTTTGGATATGGAGAAAACCGCGACGATCTTTAATCGGTTGTATTTGATTGATTCTTTGGGGAATGTATATTCTAGTTCGGTTTCTTTAACTGAAGATCAGAAAAATAAGGTTAAAGAAATGATAGAGGGAAAAGATAAATTGGTATCTTGGTATGATGAAAATGTCAATGGGAAAACGAGAGAATCGTTATTGTACGCTTTAAAAATCGAGCCTTTTATTTTGAATATCGGCGGAACACAGGAAATAGAATTTGTTTCTGCTGTGGGGATTACGAATTTGATTGATATGGCAAATACGATAGAAGTGGAAAGTTTCGGTGGTAAAGGTTCTAGTATTGTCATTGATTCGGAAGGATATTTTATTGTTCGTGAAAAACAAGGCGATATAACGTTAGAAGAAGGATATACCTATTTCGATTGGTTGAAGACGGGCACATTTTATAATAATATGACTGCCGAGAAATGTATTGAACAAATTCGGGAAAAAGAAGAATTTTCTTTTCATTATAAAAATGCGGATAAGGTATCGAGAATATTGACTTGTACGCCGATTCCGGATACGGATTGGTATTTGATTATTAGTGTTCCTACCAGTGTTTTACGTCAACAAACCAATAGTTTTTTATGGATGACTATCTTTATTTTGGCGGTTGTTGCGGGAGCGTTTTTGTTTTTGATATTTATCTCGTTTAAAATGTGGTCGAATTCGCATTATGCCAAGGCCGAATCCAAAGCCCAAAGTGCTTTTTTATCGAATATGAGTCATGAGATACGTACGCCATTACATGGTTTAATCGGATTGAATTATTTGATGAAACAGTCGATTGACAATAAAGAATTGATGCAAAGTTATCTAGATAAATCGGAGACGACTGCCAATTATCTTTTAACTTTAATTAACGACATATTGGATTTATCCAAACTTCAAGCCGGCAAGGTGGAATTGGAACATAAGCCATTTAATCTTTCGGATTCTATGGAAGGTATTCAAATTATGTTTCAAGATAGAATGAAAGAAAAGAATTTGGATTTTATTTTAGATTGTCAATATATTTCTCCGAATATTTTCGGTGATGAAATGCGGTTAAAACAAATTTTGATCAATATTATCGGTAATTCATTGAAATTTACAAAAGAAGGTAAAGTGGTTGTCGAAGTAAGACAGGAAACGCAAGCGAATAAAATAATGAATTTATTTACTATATCCGATACAGGTTGCGGAATGAGTAAAGAATATTTGCCATTTTTGTTTGATCCATTTACTCAGGAAAGAAACGATGTTTCAAATGGAACTGCGGGAACGGGTTTGGGTATGCCGATTACATATTTATTGATAGATAAAATGGGTGGGAAAATTGAAGTGGAAAGTGAGTTGAATAAAGGAACGACTTTCCGTATAGCGATTCCGACCGATGTTGTCGAGGATATGGAATTCATTCAAGAGACTGAGATAGAGAAAGTAAAAGAAAAGAAGCATTATAATATTTTGGTTGCCGAAGATAATGAATTAAATGCGGAGATTATGGAAGAAATTTTGGTTTTGGAAGGTTTCAGTGTATCAATAGCGAAAGATGGTAAAGAGGCATTGGAAATGGTTGAAAAATCCAAATTATATGAGTTTGATGCGATTTTAATGGACGGACAGATGCCGATTATGAATGGCTATGAAGCAACGAAAGCGATACGGGCTTTGCCGAGGGAAGATGTTAAAACGATGAAAATATATGCTTGTACGGCGAATACGTTAACCGATGATAAGAAAAAGGCATTGGATTGTGGTATGGACGAAGTTATTACGAAACCGGTCGATGTGAAAGTTCTATTGGAACTTTTGAATAATCCCAATACTAAGATAGAATAGAGGAGGAAACTCTCCTCTTTTATTTTTGAAAAATACTTTAAATGTGTTTGACAATATACCACTAGGGGGTATATAATAATGGAGAAAGGAAAGGATAGAAATATGGAACATTGTAATAGAATAAAGGTTCGCAGTGAAGAAGAAAAGAAATTGATTTTAACACGTCTTAATCGAATGATTGGGCAAATGAATGGGATAAGAAAAATGATTGAAGAAGATAGATATTGTGATGATGTTTTGATTCAGTTGTCGGCGATTGATAAATCCATTAAGAGTCTTGCCAATATGGTTTTAGATAATCATATGCATACTTGTTTGGTTCAAAATATTCAAGAGGGAAATTTAGAGGTTATCGACGAGATTGTTGAATTGTTTAAGAGGTTTCAATAATGAAAAAGAAATTTTTTGTGGATGGAATGACTTGTTCGGCTTGCCAAAGTCATGTTCAAAAAGCGGTGGAAAATGTTGATGGTGTAACGTTTGTAAATGTGAATTTATTATCTAATTCGATGGAAGTCGAATGGAATGAGGAAAAATGTTCGAAAGAAGATATTGAACAAGCGGTTGCGAAAGCGGGATATTCGGCTTATACCGAGAAGCAAGAAAAGAAAACGAATGAAAAAAATACTGCCCTTCGGGATTTGATTTTTTGTGCGATAGATTTACTTTGTTTAATGTATATTTCTATGGGACATATGATTCATTTGCCGTTACCGCCCTTTTTGGTAGGGCATAAGAATGCGTTGGCGTTTGCCTTTACGCAATTTTTATTGACATTGCCGATTTTATATACATATCGGAGATATTTTATTTCGGGATTTAAAAAATTATGGAAAAGGGCCCCGAATATGGATTCTTTGATTGCGTTGGGTTCGACATCGGCAGTCATATATGGAATATTTTCTATTTATATGATTTCTTATGGTCTTGGGCAACAAAATATGGATATTGTGGCAAGATATCATGAGAATTTGTATTTTGAATCTTCGGCAATGATTTTGACATTGGTAAGTTTGGGAAAATATTTGGAAGGTTTATCAAAGAAAAAGACGACACAGGCTATTACAAAATTAATGGATTTGGCACCGAAAACAGCGATGGTTTTACGCAATGGAGTAGAAATGGAAATACCGGTTGAACAGGTAGTAAAAGAAGAGATATTGATTGTTAAAAAGGGAATGCGTATTGCCGTAGATGGAGTGATTGTGGAAGGAAATGCTTCTATAGATCAATCGAATATTACAGGCGAAAGTATTCCGGTATATAAGGGAGTAGATGAAGAAGTATATTCTTCGACGATTGTAACAGCAGGATATATTAAAGTAAAGGCTGTAAAAGTCGGGGAAGATACCTCGATAGCCAATATCATTCGTTTGGTGGAAGAGGCAAGTAATTCGAAAGCCCCGATTTCTAAATTGGCAGATAAAATATCCGGTATTTTTGTTCCGATTATAATGACGATTGCCGTTATAACTTGTTTGGCTTTTTTATTGGCAAGGTATCCGTTTGAAGATGCGTTTAATTTTGCGATATCCGTTTTGGTTATCGCTTGTCCTTGTGCGTTGGGGCTTGCCACTCCGGTAGCGATAATGGTAGGAACGGGAAAAGGTGCGGAGAATGGGCTTTTAATTAAAAATGCGGAGATTTTGGAGAAGGCTCATGCGATTAAGACAGTTGTTTTAGATAAGACAGGTACTATCACCACCGGAAAACCGAAGGTAGTGGATTTTATTTCTTATACCGATGAAGATATTTTATCTATTCTCTATTCGTTTGAGAATAAAAGTGAACACCCTCTTGCGTCGGCGATTACGGAATACGCTCAAGTTCATCAGGCGATATTGAAAGAAGTGGAAGAGTTTGAATCGTTGGAAGGAAAGGGATTGACGGGAACGATAGATAAAAAGAAGTATTATATCGGTAATCTTCGTTTGGCGGAAGAATATAATATTTCTTGTGAAGAATATCTTTCGGATTTTCGTTCTTTATCTCAACAAGGCAAAACGGTATTATTTATTTTTGATAATAAGGTAATATTGGGTATGATTTCTGTTAAAGACGAAGTAAAATCAAATTCCGCAAATGCCGTAGCCGGTTTACAAAGACAAGGGATAGCCGTTGTGATGCTTACAGGGGATAATAAAGAAACGGCTCTTGCCGTAGCGAATGAGGTTGGAATAAAAGAATGTATTGCCGAAGTTTTGCCTACCGATAAACAAAAGGTTATCGAAAGTTTGAAAACAAATTCTTCCAATATGGTAGCGATGGTAGGAGATGGTGTCAATGATGCCTTGGCGTTGGCAGGGGCGGATTTGGGAATTGCCATAGGTGGCGGAAGCGATGTGGCTTTGGAAACGAGTGATATTGTTTTATTGCGTGATGATTTGTTTGATGTGTTGAATGTCATTCGCTTAAGTAAGCGAGTTTTAAATACGATTAAAGGAAATTTGTTTTGGGCGTTTTTTTATAATTGTATCGGAATTCTTTTGGCTTGTGGGATTTTTTATCCGACGTTCGGGATTCGTTTGAATCCTATGATTGCCTCTGCGGCAATGAGTTTTTCGAGTGTATTTGTCGTTTTGAATGCGTTGACGATTAATTTCTTTAAGGTTCAAAGAAGGGAGAATATGCAGAGAAAGGAGGATAAAATGGAAACGTTAATATTAGAAGTAGATGGAATGATGTGTAATCATTGTAAAGCCCATGTGGAAGCGGCTTGTCAAAAGGTGGAGAATGTTGTTTCGGCAACGGCATCTTTGGAAAAGAAAAATGTTACGATTGTATATAAAGATTTCATCGATAAAGAAAAAGTGATTGCCGAAATTAAAGAGGCAGGATATGAAGTAAAATAAGAAAGTGGGGCTATTTTATATTGAGTAGCCCCCGGTTTTTATGTTAAAATAAAAAAAGGAGGGGTAACATGCGGATTTTAACAAAGGAATATATAGATTTCACAGGAAAGACATTGGTAACTAAACCATTACAAAATTTAATCGATGTTGCCGCAAAAGAAAAGAAAGAATTGGTTATAACCAAAGGGATTTATTTGGTTTCCTCTCTGTTTTTACATAGCGATATGGTTCTTTGTTTGGAAGAAGGAGCGGTTCTTTTAGGCACCACCGAAGAAAAAGAATATCCGCTGATTCCGACGAGAGTAGCCGGCATTGAAATGGATTGGTATGGGGCAATATTAAATTGTATAGATGTGGAAAATGTAACGATTTACGGTAAGGGTTGTATCAATGGGAATGGTCCGTATTGGTGGAATAAGTATTGGGGAGAAGATACGCATGGCGGAATGCGGAAAGAATATGATAATAAGGATTTAAGATGGGCTTGTGATTATGATTGTAAGCGAGTCCGTAATGTTTTGGTCAGTCATTGTCGGAATATTTTATTGAAGGATTTTACTTCGTATGATTCGGGGTTTTGGAATATTCATATTTTATATTCCGAACAAGTAATCGTAGAAGGGATTTGTATCGATGCCAAAAAGATAAACAGTCCCAGTACGGACGGAATAGATGTGGATTCTTCGGAATATGTGGAGATTCGAAATTGTGTTTTTCATTGTAATGATGATAGTATCAGTATTAAATCGGGAAGAGATACGGACGGATTGCGGGTGAATCGACCGAGTCATCATATTGTTATTCGAAATTGTAAATTGTATGAGGGGTTCGGTATTACTATAGGTAGTGAAGTAAGTGGAGGAATATATGATATTCGAATAGAAGATATTGAATATGAGGGAACGGATTGTGGATTTAGAATCAAGTCTTCTCCAAATCGAAAAGGATATATTAGAGATGTGGTTTTACAACGATTGGTTATGAAGAATGTTAAGTATTTGTTTCATTTGTTTTTAGATTGGAATCCATCGTATAATGAATGTCATATTCCAAAGGATATGAAAGAGATTCCGTCCTATTGGCATACGCTTATTCAGCCTGTTTCGGATAGGAAAAATACGAAAGTGGAACGGATTCGAATTTCTCATGTACAAGCGGAATATGATTCAGATTATAATGGGATTAGTCGAGCATTTATGATTAAGGGATTTGAAGATTCTCCGATGGAAAATATTTGTTTGGAAGATGTTCGGGTGTTATGTAAGGAATATGGTATTATGGAAAATGTGCAGAGTGTTTGTTTTTTGAATTGTGAAATAACTTGTATGGAAAAAAGAAATCCATTGAATGACGGATATGATAATCGATAAAGGAAAGGGAAAAGTATGATGTTGGAAGAAAAAGAAAATGTAGTGTTGGGAAAGTTGATTGCCTTGGTAAATGGTGTGATTTCGGAAGGGGATATATGGATTTTGGAAGATAAAATAAGAGAAATTCTTTCAGCATTACAACAGGATAAGGCGTTGGATTCAATGGTAGTTGTTTTAGAAGAGTTAAAGAAAAAATATTTAATAAATTGTATGGTTTGTAAAACACCTTGTGGGAAGACTTCGGATTATTTTTTGAATGAATTGGAACCACAACAACGGGAAAAGAAAATTAAATTATATAGGGATTTGCTGAAAAAATATGATTCAAAAACAGAATATCAAGATATTTTAAAGGCGATATCCGAGTTAAGTTGGTAGAAAAGAAGGGTTTAATATGAAATATGGATTGACGATTGATCAGGGCACGACTTCTACGAAAGTGTTGGTTTTTGATGAAGAAGGGAATGTAGTTTATAAAACCGCAAAGACATTTCCTACTATTTATGAAGGAGAATGTATTTTACATGATCCGGAACGAATTTATGAAGATGTAGTGGAATTGTGTTGCGAGGTATTGCATTTAAAAGATATTTCGGTAAAAGATATTCTCGGTGTGGGGATTACGAATCAAAGAGAAACGACGGTGTTATGGGATAAAGTTACAATGAAGCCGATTTATCCGGCTATTGTTTGGCAGTCGACCCAATCGAAAGAGATTTGCGAGGAATGGAAACAGAAGAAGTATGAGGATATCGTTTGGAAGAAAACGGGGTTGTTGATTAATCCTTATTTCAGTGCCAGTAAAATACGTTGGATATTAGATCATGTTTCCAATGCCGAATCGTTAATGAAAGAAAATCGGCTTTTGTTCGGAACGATGGATTCTTGGCTTGTTTATCGGTTGACCAACGGGAAATATCATATTACGGATTATACCAATGCTTCTCGAACGATGTTATTTAATATTTATGATTTATGTTGGGATAAGGAATTATTGTCTTTGTTTTCTATTTCGGAAACTATTCTTCCGAAAGTGGTAAATTGTAATGAAAGAATCGGATTGATTGAAGAAGAACGGATTAAGCGATTGGCTGATTTGGAAATATGTGCGATAGCGGGGGATCAACAAGCCTCTTTATTCGGACATACTTGTTTTACTATGGGTGATGTAAAAATAACGTATGGTACGGGAAGTTTTATGTTGTTGAATACAGGGAAACACCCTGCTTTGACAAAGACGGGTTTATTGACGACGATTGCGTATGTTTTAGATGGGAAACCATATTATGCGTTGGAAGGCAGTGTATTTGTTGCCGGAAGTGCGTTTGCCTTTATAAAAGATAATTTGGGGATTGTAGATACGTTAGACGATACGGAATTTGAAGATAGAGAAGATAATTCTTTGGTTTTTGTTCCAGCACTAACCGGTTTGGGTGCTCCATATTGGAATGCGGATTGTCGTGGGGCAATGTTCGGATTAACACGAAATACGTCGAAAAAAGATATGGCGTGGGCCACTTTGGAAGGAGTAAGTTTTTTAAATAAAGATGTTTTGGATTGTATGACAGAGGCTACACAAATGCCACTTCGTTCGATAAGTGTAGATGGCGGAGCGTCTTTCAATCGTCGATTTATGCAATTTCAATCTTCGATAATGAAACAGAAAATTCAAACCATTTCGACCGTTGAAGCCACCGCATTGGGTGTGTTTTATTTGGTTGGGCTTTCTAAAGGTTTGTTTCACGACTTGGAAGATATTCGTAAGTTGTATCGGGCAAAGGAGTGTTATTTACCGCAAGAAATAAAGAATTTGGATTTTAAAACAAAACGTTGGAAGAGGGCAATATCTGCCTGTATGGAGTTTGAAAATGATAAATAAAAGAAATGGTTTTACCGCTACATTTATTGTTCATCATAGTGAGGAACTTTTATCTTTTTTATTAAATAAGTGCAAGACTTCCCGAAATAATGTGAAACGACTTTTAGCCAATCGACAGGTTGTGGTAAATGGAGTTATGGTTCGGCAATATAATTTTATGCTTGAAAAGGAAGACGAAGTAAAGATAGCCAAATATCCGATAGAAGAAGAGAAAAATTCAAAATTCAAAAAAGAAAGGTTGCCATTTTCTATTTTATATGAAGATGATGATTTTATCGCAATAGATAAACCACAAGGGTTATTGTCGATAGATAACGGAAAAGAAGAACAAACGGCATATCGATATGTTAGTCGGTATGTTCAAGAAAAAGATAAAAATCAAAGAGTTTATATTATCCATCGTATCGATAAGGAAACATCGGGAGTGTTGGTTTTTACTAAAAATAAATCTATACATAGTATGTTGCGGCTACGGTGGAATCAATATGTTCGTGTTCGCCAATATTATGCGTTGGTGGAAGGTCGACTTGAACCCGCTACGGCAACGATTCAAAATTTTTTGGCGGAAACGGAAAACGGAATGATGTATGTAAGTAAAAATCCCAACGAGTTGAAGGCTGTTTTGCATTACAGAGTTGTGAAACAAAATAAAGATTATTCTTTATTAGAGGTAGAAATTGATACAGGAAGAAAGAATCAGATTCGAGTTCAACTGAAACATTTGGGTCATGGAATTGTCGGAGATAAGAAATATGGGTATGAGAAAGATCCACTTCACCGCTTGGGGCTTCATGCCATAAAATTGGAATTTATTCACCCGATTACTAAGGCTGTTCTTTCGATATCTTCGCCATTACCGAAAGAGTTTTTATCGGTATTTTAAGGTGGATATGGAAAAAGAATAGACAAAATTTTTGTAGTATGGTATAATAATTGAAAATTCATTAGAGGTAGCAATGCAAAAGAGTATTATGCGGAGAAGGCGTTCTGTGAAACATAAGAAAGGTAACCATTGCCGAATAGTTGTATAGGCATATACAAGACTATGGGGATATGGGAAATACTCATATCACTCCTACTTTATGTAGAGGTGCTAAGATATAAGAGAAAACGATAAGGCACCAAGCCTTATTTTTTTTGGAGGTAATTATGAAAATCGGGAATGTAGATGTTAGATTATTAAAAGAAAAATACGATACACCATTATATATATATGATGTATCGAAAATGAAAAAGAATTTGAGAGATTATAAGAATAATTTTAAATCCGATTTATTTGAAACGGAAATTATATATGCTTCTAAGGCTTTTTGTATAAAAGAAATGCTTCGATTGATTAATAGAGAAGAAGTATCTTTAGATGTGGTTTCTATGGGAGAACTTCAAACGGCTTTAGCGGTGGGATTTCCTGTAAATCGTATTTATTTTCATGGAAATAATAAATCCGAACAAGAGTTGATTTTGGCTGTGGAAGAAGGAATCGGAACGATTGTTGTGGATAATTTAATGGAATTGGAAGCGTTGGAAAGGATTTGTTTTGAAAGAAAAAAAACGATACATATTTTGATTCGATTAAATTTGGGAATTGAAGCCCATACGCATAAATTTATTGTTACTTCTCATGTGGATTCAAAGTTTGGAGTTTCTTATAATTCTATAGAGTATCAAAAGATGAAAGAGATTTTTTTGCGTTCGAAATATATAATATTCGATGGGTTTCATTCACATATAGGAAGTCAGATTTTCGATCTATCGGGGTATATTGCCGCTATGGATAAATGTATTGCGATAAGTAAGGATTTTGATAAACCATTGGTGTTGAATATTGGGGGAGGATTCGGTGTTCGTTATACAGAAGCGGATAAACCTTTTTCGATTATCGAAGGAAGTAAGAAGTTGATTGAAGGTTGTGAAAGTGCTTTAAGAAAATGGAAGGGAAAGATAAAGAAACTTTGTATAGAGCCGGGAAGAAGTATCGTTGCGGAAGCGGGGAATACATTATATACGATTGGATATTTAAAACAAACACCCAATAAATTGTATTATTTTATTGATGGAGGTATGACGGATAATATTCGTCCGGCATTGTATCAAGCAAAGTATAATGCGGATATTGTCGGTAAGGAAAATGAATTAAAAAATCATATTGTTACGATAGCGGGGAAATGTTGTGAAAGCGGGGATTTGATTATAGAAGATATTCCGCTTCCTATGGCAGTTCCGAATGATTTATTGATTACATATACGACGGGAGCGTATGGGTATTCAATGGGCAGTAATTATAATAAAGCGTTATTTCCGGCTATTGTTTTTATTGAGGACGGAGAAGATAGATTGGTTTGTAAGAGGCAAAGTTATAAAGAACTTTTGGAAAGAGAGATATAGATATGAATGTTTGGAAGATGCATGGTTGCGGAAATGATTTTGTCGTTATAGATTCGAAAGAAAATATGCGGTATGCGGATCTTGCGGTTCAATTATGCGATCGACATATTGGAATCGGTGCCGATGGATTTATTGCGGTAAAAAGAGATCCTTTAGAAATGGTATATTATAATGCCGATGGAACAAAAGCCACAATGTGTGGAAACGGAATTCGTTGTTTTGCGAAATATTGTTGGGAACATGGGTATGTCAAAAAAAATAAATTTGATGTTATTACGGGTGCGGGAAAATTGACTATTGAGATTTTAACAGAATTTCCATTTACCTGTCGAGTGAATATGGGTAGTCCCATATTTCAAAATATGATGCTTCATGTGAGTGATAATTTGGATTTTTTCGGTAGAACAATCGAAGTAAAGGACTTGAAAATTACGGTATATTCGTTGTTTATGGGAACGGTACATACGGTGATTTTCGTATCGGATTGGGATAGTGAGGTATTGAAGTACGCGGAAAGCATTTGTAAACATTCGTTGTTTGTCGAACAAACCAATGTGGATTTTGTTCAAATTATCGATTCTTCTACGATACGAGTCAAAACATATGAAAGAGGAGTCGGTTGGACGCTTTCTTGCGGAACGGGGTGCTGTGCCGCAGTGGTAACGGCGGAGAGATTGAAATTGACCGATAAGAAGGTAAAAGTTCTTTTGGAATTGGGGGAATTGGATATTGAAATTCAAAAGAATAAAGTATTTATGTGTGGTTCGGCAATGAAAGTTTTTGAGTGTGATTATAAGGAGAAAACGGAATGTTAAAAGGAAGTATTGTGGCACTGGTTACGCCATTTAAGAAGAGTGGAGAAGTCAATTATGATAAGTTGGGGGAACTTTTGGAATATCATATTCAAAATAAAACCGACGGAATTGTTATTTTGGGAACGACGGGAGAAGCTTCTACTTTAAGTTTTGAAGAAGAGGAAAAGATTGTTCGGTATAGTGTAGAAAAAGTAAACCATCGTGTTCCTTTGATTGTTGGTTCCGGTTCCAATGAAACGGATAAGGCGGTTAAAATGTCTAAAAAATATTCGGAAATGGGAGCGGATTATGTATTGGTTATTACCCCTTATTATAATAAAACCAATGAAAGTGGTTTGATTAAGCATTTTACAATGGTAGCGAATGCTTCTTTGTGTCCGGTTATTTTATATAATGTTCCCGGAAGAACGGGTATGTCTATTCCGATTTCCGCTATAGAAGTTTTATCTAAGCATTCTAATATTTGCGGAATAAAAGAGGCTTCGGGAAATATAAGTTATTCTTCTATGGTTGCCAAATACGTTTCGGAAGATTTCTTTATGTTATCTGGTAATGACGATATTATAGTTCCTATGATGTCTATTGGGGCAAGTGGAGTGATTTCTGTTTTAGCCAATATCGCTCCGCAAACGACGGCGGAAATTGTAAAATTGTGTTTGGAACAAAATTATATTCAAGCCAATCAACTTCAACAAGAAGTATTACCATTAATTTCTTCGTTGTTTATGGAAGTGAATCCGATTCCTATTAAAGAAGCGATGAATTATTTGGGTTTTGAAGTCGGAGGGTATCGAATGCCGTTAGATGAAATGGCTTTGGTAAATAAAGAAAAGTTATATAAAATCTTGGATAAATCAAGGAGGAATATTCGATGAAAGTATGTGTTGTTGGTTATGGGGCAATGGGAAAAATTCTTTGTGAAGAATTGAAAGAGGAATTAAGTGAAGTTGTTTCTATTGAATGCGAAACAAAGAATTTGTTTGAATCGAAAAAAGAGTTTGATATCATTATAGATTTTTCCAATCCGGCAAATTTGGATATGATTTACGATTATGCCAAAATGCATAAGAAACCCGTTGTTTTCGCAACGACGGGATATTCGGAGGAACAGTTAAAAAAGATAGAAGATCTTGCGAGATATACTCCTGTTTTACGGAGTGCCAATTTTTCGATGGGAATTATTTTGTTGAATCGACTGGTTAAAGAGATTACGCCGATTTTAATGAATGATTTCGATATTGAGATCATAGAGGCACATCATCATCACAAAGTAGACGCTCCTTCTGGGACTGCCAAAATGTTATTAAATAGTATTTTGGAACAAACCGATTTTCAACCGATTTACGGAAGAGAAGGGAATTGTCAAAGAAAGCCGAAAGATATCGGTATTCATTCCATTCGAGGAGGAACGATTGTCGGGGAACATGAGATTTTGTATTGCGGCGAAGACGAGGGAATCGTTCTTCGACATTTCGCTCATTCTAAAAAGATTTTTGCGGTCGGAGCGATTAAGGCGGCGAGATGGTTGTGTTTCAAACCGATTGGATATTATTCTATGGAAGATGTATTGTTTGGAGATAAAAAATGAATGCGGATACGATAATTGAAAAGATTAAAAATTCAAAAAAGAAAACACCGGTAAAAATTTATATGAAATCCGATAAAGAATTATCTTTGACGGGAGGACATTTATTCGGGAATCCCGATTTATATATATGGTTTGGGGAATCCGATGAACTTTTGCCTCAAATCGAAAAAGTGAAGGAAAATATTTTGGATTATTATATTGAATGTGATAGGAGAAATTCGGCGATTCCGTTACTGGATATTCAACATGTTCCGGCCCGAATTGAACCGGGAGCCATTATTCGGGAAGAAGTGGAAATCGGAGCGAATGCGGTGATTATGATGGGCGCGATTCTTAATATCGGGGCTGTGGTTGGCTCAGGGAGTATGATTGATATGGGAGCCGTTTTGGGTGGTCGTGCAATCGTCGGTAAAAATTGTCATATTGGGGCTGGTGCCGTTTTAGCGGGAGTGATTGAGCCGGCATCTGCTAAACCGGTTGTTGTGGAAGATAATGTATTAATCGGAGCGAATGCGGTTGTGATTGAAGGTTGTCGAATTGGAGAAGGGGCTGTCGTTGCGGCAGGATCTGTTGTGATAGATGATGTTCCTTCGGGTGTCGTTGTCGGAGGTGTTCCGGCTAAAATATTGAAGAAAAAGGATAATAAAACAAAAGAAAAAACGGATTTGATACAAGCATTAAGGACTTTGTAACAGGCAACTTTTTCTTTCCTGCATTTATTAATAATAGAGAGATGTAAAAGAAAAATATATACATAATTCTTTTTATGTTTTTCTGAGATATACAAAAATGATATTTGTAAAAATTAAGATGTTGTTTTGTGTTGAATTTTGTTTCATTCGGTTTTATAATTAACCTAATTTATAAGTGGTTTATGAGGAGATATAAGCAATGAAAAAATATAATGTTGGTATTCTCGGAGCGACCGGTGCGGTCGGAAGAGAAATGCTGAAAGTTTTGGAAGAAAGGAAATTTCCAATCCGTGAATTAAAACTTTTTGCCAGTGAACGAAGTGTTGGAAAGAAAATGATATATGGCGGAAAAGAATATAAAGTGGAGTTGGCGGATTTTGGTGCGTTTCGAGGATTGGATTTTGTTTTAGGGGCAGCGGCGAATCCCGTTGCGAAAAAATTTGCGAAAGATATTGTAGATTCCGGTGCGGTATTTATCGATAATTCCAGTGCTTTTCGTATGGAAGAAGATGTTCCTTTGGTAGTGCCGGAAATCAATCCCGAAGATGCGTTTTTACATCATGGGATTATCGCTAATCCGAATTGTTCGACGATTATTACTTTAGTTGCGATTCACGCAATTCAAAAATTAGCCGATATAAAGGCTTTGATTGCTTCTACCTATCAAGCCACCAGCGGTGCGGGAGCGGAAGGTCCAATCGAATTGCGTAAACAGATGAAATCTTTGCTGGAAAATGGCGAAATATCTCCTCAAGTATTTCCGTATCAAATTGCCGAAAATGTTATTCCTCATATAGGCTCATTTTTGGGAAATGGATATACAACCGAAGAAATGAAAATGCAGAATGAGGGAAGGAAAATCATGCATTTGCCGGATTTAAAGGTAACTTGTACTTGTGTTAGAGTTCCTGTTGCTCGTTCTCATTCCATTTCAGTAACGATATTGTGCGATAAACCATTGGAGGTAGAACAGGTAAAACAGGCAATATCTAAAGAAAAGGGCTGTCGGTTATACGACGATGTTTCAAATAAAGTTTATCCTATGCCTATTGTTACTTCCGATCAGGATTTGGTATATGTCGGAAGAATAAGAAAAGATTTAATTTTTGAAAACGGAATCGATTTATGGTGTTGTGGCGATCAAGTAAGAAAAGGAGCCGCTACCAATGCGGTACAGATTGCTATGATACTAATCGGTTTGAATATATAGGAGGTTTTTATGTTGGTTGTTACAAAATTTGGAGGCAGTTCATTATCTTGTGCTACACAATTTGCGAAAGTTAAGAATATTGTAATGTCCGATCCGAAAAGAAAAATCGTCGTTGTATCTGCTTTGGGAAAGAGGGATTCTTCCGATACCAAAATTACAGATTTATTGTATATTTTACATGCTCATTTGAAATATTCCGTTCCGTATGAAGATATATGGAATATGATTTATACTCGTTTTGTTGATGTTCAAAATGAATTACATATCTCTTATGATATAAAAGAAGATATGAATACTTTATATAAAGAATTGAATAAGAATATTTCTTTGGATTATTTGGTTTCCAGAGGAGAATATTTGACAGCGAAATTGATGAGCAGTTATTTGGGGTTTACATTTGTAGATGCCAAAGATTTATTATGTTTTAATTATGACGGAAAAATGGACGAAGAATTGACGGAGAAGAAAGTAAAACAAGCCTTTTCCGAATATGGAACGATTGTTGTTCCTGGTTTTTACGGTGCTTATCCGAATGGATCTTTACGGTTATTATCTCGAGGTGGTTCTGATGTTACGGGGTCAATATTATCGAAATGTCTAAATGTTTCTTTATATGAGAATTGGACAGATGTTTCCGGTATATTGGCGGCAGATCCCCGCATTATTCCGAGTCCGAAAGCGATTAAAGAAATTACTTATGCGGAATTAAGAGAATTATCTTATATGGGGGCTTCCGTACTACATGAAGAAACCGTATTTCCTGTTCAGCAGTTGAATATTCCGATTAATTTGAAAAATACCAATGATCCGCAACACCCGGGAACTTTGATTAAAAATGATTGTGCGGACGAAGATACGATTGTTACCGGTATTGCGGGTAAAAAAGATTTTTTATCGTTCAATATTTCCAAAGATCATATGTCCAATGAAGTAGGATTTTTAAGACGAGCATTATCTATTTTCGAAAAATATAATGTTTCTATCGAACATATTCCTTCCGGAATCGATTCTTTCAGTGTCGTTGTAAATGCGGCTTCTGTCGAAAAGTGTCAATATGAATTGGTTACCGATTTAAAGAAAGAATTGGACGCAGAGGTAAGCATTGAATCCGATATCGCTTTGGTCGCTATTGTAGGTCGTAATATGGCAAAGAGAAGTGGTATATGCGGGACTATATTCCAAACGTTGGGACAACAGAAGATCAATGTTAAATTGTTGGCTCAAGGACCGGAAGAATTGAATATTATTATCGGTGTCGCTTCAAAAGATTATGAACAAACGGTTCGGTCTTTATATCAAAATTTGGTGGCTTAATTTATGAAAACGGAAGAAATTCGTCAAGCACTTCATCGGATTCCCGAACTTGGCAGAAAGGAATTTCAAACCAAACAATGGATTTTGAACTATACGGAAAATTGGCATTGTCAAATTTTTGAACCGACACCTACGGCCGTTGTTTTATATTTTGATTGTCATAAACACAAAACGATATGTTTTCGCTGTGATATGGACGGTTTGCCAATCGAGGAACAAAACCATATGGAGTTCCGTTCTCAACATATGGGAATAATGCACGCTTGCGGACATGATGGCCATATGGCTATGGTGTTATCTTTTGCAGAATGGGCTAATACCCATCGGGAAGAATTGGAAGTGAATGTCGTTTGTTTATTTCAACCATCTGAAGAAGATAACGCAGGAGCGAATGATATTCTTCAATCCGGAATATTGGATACATTGCATGTTAAAGAGATATATGGAATGCATATATGGCCGGGTTTAGAAGAAGGAAAATTGTTTGGTATGAAAGGACAAATGACGGCAACTTCCGCCGAAGTGGATATTCATATATATGGGCAATCCGTTCATGCCGCCAATCGAAAAAACGGTATAGATGCCTTATGGGTTGGAACGGATTTCATTAAAAGGTATTATTCTTTTGCCGATAAGATAAAAGAACCACATTTAATTCATTTTGGTAAATTTCAAGCAGGAACGGTTCGAAATGTCGTAGCCGCCGAAGCGGTTATAGAAGGAACAATGAGAACATTCGATGATCGTGTTTTTGAAAAAATGTTAGGAGAAATGGAAAGATTAAAGCGATATTATGAAAAAACATATCCTATCAAAATAGAATATAAGAAGAATGCGGTATATCCCGGGGTTATAAATGATTCGGAGTTATTCGATAAATATAAAGAAAAATTGCGATATTTTATTTTGGATAAACCATATATTCAATCCGAAGATTTCGGGTGTTATACGAGGGAATATAAATCTTTATTTTTATTGTTGGGGTGTGGGGATAAATCGTTACTTCATACGGCTACGTTTGATTTTCCTATGGATATTTTGAATGTTGGAGTAGAGGCTTATAAGAATATCGCCAAACAAAAATAAAAAGATTTTTATTTTATATTGATTATCTTATGATTTTATGATATGATTGTTGACAGTAGTACTTTAAGATAGTCCGGAGAGGCTAACAAGAAAACAAATGGTGGATTATAATGAATGAATGATAGTTTTCTGACCTTTTTGGATTGGAAAACTATTTTTTATTGAGGTGATAGTATGAGAGGTTTGTTGACGTTAAAAGATTTATCAACCGATAAAATCAAAGAGTTAATTCAATATGCTTTAAAGTTAAAAAAAGGGTTTCGTATTTCTTATCCGGATAAGAAAATCGCAACCCTTTTCTTTGAAAATTCAACGAGAACGCATTATTCTTTTCAATGTGCTCTTATGAATTTGGGAATAAAAGTAATCGATTTTAATTCCTCTTCGTCCTCGATTGCGAAAGGAGAATCGTTGTATGATACGGTTCGTACGTTTGAAGCATTAGGAGTGGACGGAGTGGTAATTCGTCATACGAAAGAGAAGTATTATGAAGATTTAAAGAATATTCAAATTCCGATTTTCAACGGTGGGGACGGAAAAGCGGATCACCCGACACAGTCTTTATTGGATTTGATGACTATATATGAAGAATATGGTCATTTTGAGGGATTGAAATGTTGCATAGTCGGAGATATTTCTCATTCCAGAGTCGCTCACGGAAATATAGAGATTATGCAGAGATTGGGAATGGAAGTATATATTTCCGGACCGGAAGAGTTTAATGATCATTGTGCGGAATGGATACCATTAGATGAGGCTTGTCGAACGATGGATATTATTATGTTATTGAGAGTTCAGTTTGAACGGCATCAGGAAAAAATGAAAATCAGTGTGGAAGAATATCATAAGAAATACGGAATGACGTATGAACGAATGAAAATGATGAAAGAAAAAGCGATTATTATGCATCCTGCCCCAATCAATCGAGGGGTAGAGATTGCCGATGAGGTCGCTGAATGCGAAAAAAGTCGTATTTACAAACAAATGACAAATGGGGTTTATGTTCGTATGGCAGTTATTTCAGATGTGTTGGACGGGAATTTATGATAGTAATAAAAAACGGAAAAATCATTGAAAACAACAAGTTAATAAGAAAAGATATTTTAGTCGATCATGGTATTATCGAAAAGATAGAAGATAATATAGATATAGATTGTGAAACAATCGATGCCAAGCATTGTCTTGTAATGCCGGGAGGAATCGATGTCCATGTCCATTTTAGAGAACCGGGATATGAATACAAAGAAACAATTCATACGGGAACATTGTCGGCGGCGAAAGGCGGTATTACGACGGTAATGACGATGCCGAATTTAAAACCTTGTCCCGATTGTCTTGAAAATGTGAAGATTCAACAAAGAATTATTAACGATACGGCAGTGGTTCATGTGTATCCATATGGTTCTGTCAGTAAGAATGAAGAAGATGAAAGTTTATCCGATATAGAAGCATTTTATAAGGAAGTTTTGGCTATTTCCGATGATGGTAAAGGTGTGAATAATATAGAATTATTGGAAAAGGCAATGATTTTGGCGAAAAAATATGATTTGATTATAGCTTCTCATGCGGAAGATTCTATATATAAATTCGCTCCGCAAGGAGAATATGTAGCGGTTAAAAGAGAGATAGAACTTGCTAAAAAAATCGGTTGTAGATATCATTTTTGTCATTTGTCGACGAAGGAATCGTTGGAATATGTCAGACAGGCAAGAAAAGAAGGATATAAGAATATCACTTGTGAGGTTTCCCCACATCATTTGGTGTTGAATGAAACGATGATTCAAGATGGAAATTGGAAAATGAATCCGCCGTTACGAAGTGAAATAGATCGGTTGGCTACGGTTGAGGCTTTAATTGACGGGACAGTGTCAATGGTCGCTTCTGATCATGCTCCACACTCCAAAGAAGAAAAGGCAGTAGAGTATTCTAAATGTTTAAACGGAATTATTGGATTGGAAACGATGTTGCCGATTATATATACGCAGTTTGTAAAGACCGGAAAAATATCGTTGGAGCGGTTTTTGGATTTGATGGTTTATGAACCGATTCGAATTTTCCATCTTCCCAAACGGCGATTGGAAGTGGGGTATCCTGCGGATATAGCGGTTTTGGATATAGAAACGCCTCATACATATGAGGAATCTGAAATTGTATCCAAGGGGAAAAACAGCCCTTTTATCGGAAATACGTATTATGGATTTAATTGTTGTACATTGGTAGATGGTAAAATCATTTATAGGAAATAGGTGAAAGGTATGCAGAGAAAACTTGTATTGGAAGACGGACATATTTTTATCGGAGAGGGCTTCGGAAGTAAGAAGGAAAAGATTGCCGAATTGGTGTTTAATACTTCGGTGGTGGGATATCAAGAGATTTTATCCGATCCATCTTATTGTTCTCAAATGGTATGTATGACTTATCCGCTTATCGGGAATTACGGATTGACTGATGAAGATTATGAATCGAAGAATATTTATATGTCCGGATTTATCGTTCGAGAATATAATGATATTCCTTCGAATTTCCGTTTTACTCGAACGCTGGGGGAAGTAATGGAAGAAAATAATGTTGTAGGTATTTCTGAGGTGGATACGAGAGAAATTGTTCGTATTATTCGAGATCATGGTTCGATGAAGGCAATGATTTGCGATGTGGAGAAACCGTTGGAAGAATGTATGAAAGAATTAGCGGATTATGAATATCCAAAAAATCAAGTCGCTATGGTTTCTTCTAAAAAAATATGGTATTCTCGTACTCCCAATCCGTTATTTACGGTTGTGGCTGTCGATTGTGGTGTTAAATTGAATATCATTCGGAAATTGAATCAAATTGGCTGCAATGTGGTAATTGTTCCGTATAATACTCCGAAAGAAGTTATTTTACGCTATAAACCGGACGGATTATTTTTATCGAATGGACCGGGAAATCCGGAAGATGTGGTTGAAGTAATTGATTTGATACGCCAAATGAAAGGAATTGTTCCGATTTTGGGAATCTGTTTGGGACATCAAATGATAGGGTTGGCATATGGAGCGAAAACGTATAAAATGAAATTTGGTCATCGTGGTGGGAATCACCCTGTTAAAAATATAGATACGGATAAGGTGGAAATTACAAGTCAAAACCATTCTTTCGCAATCGAAATCGATTCGTTGAAAAATACCGATTTACGATTGACACATATCAATTTGTTGGACAATGAGGCAGAAGGTATGGAAGATAAGAAGAATTCCGTTATAGCGGTTCAATATCATCCGGAATCCGCAGCGGGACCAGAAGATAGTGAATATATTTTCAATCGGTTTTTGGAATTGATGAAGAAATTCGGAGGAAACGGCGATGCCAAAAAGAACAGATATTAAAAAAATAATGGTGATTGGTTCTGGACCTATTGTTATCGGACAGGGAGCGGAATTTGATTATGCCGGTACTCAAGCGTGTTTGGCGTTAAAAGAAGAAGGGTATGAGGTCATTTTGGTGAATTCCAATCCGGCGACAATTATGACCGATACGAAAATTGCCGATAAAGTATATATGGAACCTTTGGATTTGGAACATATCGCCAAAATTATACGATTTGAACGTCCGGACGGATTGATTTGTTCTATCGGTGGACAAACGGGCTTGAATTTGGGAATGCAGTTATCCAAGAAAGGGATATTGGACGAATGTCAAGTAGAATTATTGGGAACTTCTTCTTATGCTATTGAGCAAGCGGAAGATCGGGAATTGTTTAAAGAATTATGTATAAAAATAGGAGAACCGATATTGGAATCTATAACGGCGACCAATTTGAATGAAGTGGTTTCCGCTGCGAATCGAATAGGGTATCCAATCATTTTACGACCTGCCTTTACTCTGGGAGGTACGGGAGGCGGATTTGCTGATAATGAAGAAGAATTGATTCCTTTGGCGAAAAATGCATTAAAACTTTCTCCTGTTTCGCAAGTTTTGGTAGAAAAATCGATTAAGGGATTTAAAGAAATAGAATATGAAGTTTTAAGAGATCATAATGATACCGCTATTGTCGTTTGTAATATGGAAAATGTCGATCCGGTCGGGATTCATACAGGAGATTCGATTGTTGTGGCACCAAGTCAAACCTTGACGAATAAAGAATACCAAATGCTTAGAAATTCTGCATTGAAGATCATACGGGCTTTAAAAATAGAAGGTGGTTGTAATGTCCAATTCTCTTTGGATCCGTACTCTTTTCAATATTATGTGATTGAAGTAAATCCTCGTGTATCTCGCTCTTCCGCTTTAGCCAGTAAGGCTTCGGGATATCCTATTGCCCGAGTATCGGCTAAAATCGCTTGTGGATTACGATTGGACGAGATTCATATTGCCAATACATTGGCCTCTTTTGAACCAACTTTGGATTATGTAGTAACAAAAATTCCAAGATTTCCTTTTGATAAGTTCGCTACTGCCAATCGAAGTTTAACTACGCAAATGAAAGCGACGGGAGAAGTTATGAGTATCGGCAGAACGATAGAAGAATCTTTGTTGAAAGCGATTCGATCTTTGGAAAATAAGGTAGATCATATTGAGTTGGATTCTTTGAAGTCTTTATCGGTAGAGGAATTAATGAAATTTATTTCTATGCATACCGATGAAAGAATTTACGCAATCGGAGAAGCGTTACGGAAAGGTGTAACGGTAGATGAATTGTATTCTATCACGCAAATCGATCGGTTTTTCTTGGAAAAGTATAATCATATTATTGAATTGGAAAAAGAAATTATTGCCAAACCTATGGATTTGGAAATTTTAAAATTAGCGAAAAAATATGGATTTGCCGATAGTTATTTGGCTAAAATTTGGCATAAGACATATAAGGAAATTTATCAATTCCGAAAAGAAAATCATATCTATCCGGTATATAAAATGATTGATACTTGTGCCTCCGAATTTTCTTCTTATATTCCGTATTTTTATTCGGTATATGAACATGAAAACGAATCGATTCGTTCCGATAAAAAGAAGATTGTCGTTTTGGGATCCGGTCCGATTCGGATTGGACAAGGAGTGGAATTTGATTATACAACCGTTCATGCGATATGGGGAATTCAAGAAGCGGGGTATGAAGCGATTATTATTAATAATAACCCTGAAACGGTTTCTACCGATTATACGATTTCCGATAAATTATATTTTGAACCATTGACTTTTGAAGATGTTATGAATATCATCGATTTTGAAAAACCGGAAGGTGTAATTGTCGCTTTAGGCGGTCAAACGGCAATCAATTTGGCAGATAAGTTGGCAGATGCCGGTGTTCCTATTTTCGGTTCGTCTGCCGAAAGTATCGCTTTAGCCGAAGATCGGGATTTATTTGAACATGCCATGAAAGAAATCGGTATTCCTATGCCAAAAGGATATGGGGTATATACAGTACAACAAGCATTAGATGTAGCAAAAGAAATCGGATATCCCGT
Organism: uncultured Anaeroplasma sp.; assembly: GCA_947592005.1. GTDB lineage: Bacteria > Bacillota_I > Bacilli_A > Acholeplasmatales > Anaeroplasmataceae > Anaeroplasma. The sequence continues at coordinate 42,646 of CANQDJ010000004.1, read as the reverse complement.
TCTTATTCGACCTTCGTTTGTTTTAGGCGGAAGAATGATGCATATTGTATATGATGAAATTCTTTTGAAACAAAAAGTAGAAGAAGCCGTCGCTTTTGATTCCGAACACCCTATTTTGATTGATAAATATGTTTCTGGTCAAGAATGTGAAGTAGACGCTATTTGTGATGGGACAGATGTTTTTATTCCGGGTATTATGGAGCATATTGAACGAACGGGAGTTCATAGCGGAGATAGTATGAGTGTTTATCCTCCGTATTCGTTGAAAGATAAAGTTAAAGAAACAATTATAGATTATACGAGAAAAATTGGTATTAAACTTCAAATGATTGGTTTATATAATATTCAATTTATTGTGGATAAAAACGATATGGTGTCCATTATAGAAGTAAATCCACGTTCGAGTAGAACCGTTCCTTTTTTGGCAAAATCTACAGGGATTGCGATTGCGAATATTGCGACAAAAGTAATGCTGGGTGCTAAATTAAAAGATTTGGGGTATGTCGGCATAGCCGAAAAAAGGAAAAGGTGGTATGTAAAATCTCCGACATTTTCTTTTACCAAGATTGCAGGATTAGATGTGGTTTTATCGCCGGAAATGAAATCTACGGGTGAAGCCATAGGATATGATTATTCTTTAAATCGGGCATTATATAAATCTTTAAAGGCTTCGGGAACAAGAGTGGCCAATTATGGAACGATATTGGCTACGATAAGCGATGCGGATAAGGAAGCGGCACTTCCTTTGATTCAAAGATTTTATAATTTGGGTTTTAATATTGAAGCGACTTCCGGTACAGCAAAGTTTTTGAAAAAACATGGAATTAAGACGAGAATTAAAAAGAAATTATCACAAGGCAGTGAAGAAATTCTCGATTCTATTAAAAAGGGATATGTAACGTATGTGTTAAATACGACGAGTGAAGCAATCAATTCGAATAATGACGGAAGAATTATTCGTAGAGCGGCTATTGATAATAATGTAGCGGTGTTTACTTGTTTGGATACAGTGCGAGTATTGTTAGATGTTTTAGAAGAAATTACGATGGGTATTTCAGTGATCGATAAGGAGTAAATGATGAAAGAAGTTGAATTGAAGATTGTTGCGAATGTAAAAGTCGGAAAAGATGTTTTTCTTATGCGGTTGAGAGGAGATTGTACGGAAATACATAATTCCGGAGAATTTATTAATATAGATTTGCCGAATTTTTATTTGCGAAGACCGTTTTCCGTATGTGATTTTTCTTATGACTATGTCGATATATTATATAAAGTGGTTGGACAAGGAACAAAATATATGACGACACTTTCTATCGGTACTAAAGTAAAAGCGTTGATTGGCTTGGGAAATGGATTTCAAATCAAACGGGGAAAACCGCTTTTGATTGCTGGTGGAATAGGAATCGCTCCTATGATTTCTTTGGCAAAGGCGTATAATGAGTTGGGAATTCAACCGACATTATTGTACGGAGCGAGAACTAAAGAAGATTTGGTGTTGATTGATACTTTAAGTGAATTGTGTCATATTATGCTTTGTACGGAAGATGGGAGTATTGGCTTTAAGGGCAATATTGTTCAATTACTGCAAAAAATAAATCCCGAATTTGATTATTATTATGCTTGCGGACCTATGAAAATGTTAGAAGCCTTAGCGAAAACCAATTCTAATGGTTGTGTATCTTTGGAAGCGAGAATGGGTTGTGGATTCGGTGCGTGTATGGGGTGTTCTATACAAACGACGAAAGGGTATAAAAGGGTTTGTAAAGAAGGTCCTGTTTTTCCGGCAAATGAGGTGATTTTTTAATGAAATTGGGAATTCGTTTTTTGAATAAAAAATTTAAAAATCCTATAATTCCGGCTTCCGGAACATTTGGATTCGGATATGAATTTGCCGATTATTATGATATTAATATATTGGGGAGCATATCAATTAAAGGAACGACTTTGGAACCGAGATATGGGAATCCTTTACCAAGAATAGCGGAATGTCCGGCAGGATTAATCAATGCCATAGGATTACAAAATCCGGGAGTGGATAAGGTTATCGAAGAAGAACTTCCGAAATTGAGTAAGGTTTATGAAAATCAAATCATTGCCAATGTCGGTGGACATAGCGTAAAAGAGTATGTGGAAACGGTAAAAAGATTTAATACTTGTGAGAAAGTATTTGCGGTAGAATTAAATATATCTTGTCCGAATGTTCAAGGTGGAGGAATGGCTTTCGGAGTAGATCCCGAAGTAGCCAAAGACTTGGTTACAGAAGTGAAAAAGGTTTGTCAAAAACCTTTGATTGTCAAATTATCTCCGAATGTTACGGATATTGTGGCAATGGCGAAGGCGGTAGAAGCGGCCGGGGCTGACGCAATTAGTTTGATCAATACTTTAGTAGGTATGCGAATTGATTTAAAAACCGCTAAACCGATTATTTCAATTAAAAAAGGCGGATACAGCGGTAGAGGGGTTTTCCCTGTTGCGTTAAGAATGGTTTATGATGTTTCAAGAAATGTTTCTATTCCGGTTATAGGAATGGGAGGCGTAACAAGTGCGTATGATGTTATAGAAATGATGTATGCCGGGGCTTCTTTGGTGATGGTCGGTTCACAAAATTTGGTAGATCCTTATATTTGTAAAAAAATTATTGAAGATTTACCTAAGGTAATGAAAGAACTTCATATAGAAAATTTAGCGGATATTATAGGAAAGGCGGAATAAAAAATGAGAGATGTGATTATTGCTTGTGATTTTAAGAATCGGGAAGAATTATTTGTATTTTTAAAAAAATTCGAAGGATTAAATCCGTTTTTAAAAATCGGTATGGAGATTTTTTATAAAGAAGGTCCTCAACTGGTTGAAGAATTAAAAAGAATGGGTTGTAGAATTTTTTTGGATTTAAAATTACACGATATACCGAATACGGTAGAAAAGGCGATGCGTAATATAGCGAAATTGGGTGTAGATATTACAAATGTTCATGCTGGCGGAGGAATTGAAATGATGAAGGCTGCCAGAAGAGGATTGGATAGTGTTGAAGAGGGTAAAAATACCAAATTGATTGCGGTAACGATGCTTACTTCTATATCTCAAGAAGCGTTGGAGAAGGAATTAAAGATTTCTATGCCTCTACAAGAAGTGGTAAAGACATATGCTAATAATGCCAAAGAAGCAGGATTGGACGGAGTGGTATGTTCCGCTTTGGAGGCCCCGATTATTAAAAAAATGGGACTTATATCTGTAACACCCGGTATTCGGTTTGCTGACGATTCCGTAAATGATCAAAAACGGGTTGCCACACCGGCTTATGCCAAAGAATTGGGTGCGGATTATATTGTGGTTGGTCGATCTATTACGGCACAGGACGATCCTGTTGCCGCTTATAAACGTTGTTTAAAGGAGTTTTGTTGATATGAAAGAGAATTTAAAAGAAATAGTTGCCGAAAATTTATTAAAGATTCAAGCGGTATTTTTAAAACCAAATGATCCGTTTACTTGGGCTTCCGGTATTCAATCCCCTATCTATTGTGATAATCGGTTGACGTTATCTTATCCGGATACGAGAAGAGTGGTGGAAAACGGTTTGGCGGAAACGATTCGCACCTACTATCCGACTTGTGAGGTTGTGATGGGAACATCGACTGCGGGAATCGCTCATGCGGCGTATGTATCTGAAATTTTGAATTTACCAATGGGATATGTAAGAGGTGGAGCGAAAGATCACGGAAGAGGAAATCAAATCGAAGGGGTTGTTCCGGTTGGAAAAAATGTAGTTGTCATCGAAGATTTAATTTCTACTGCCGGTTCGGCAATAGAGGTTGTAGATGTATTGCGGGAAGCTGGAGCGAATGTTTTGGGAATTGCCTCTATATTTACATATAATTTACAAAAGGGAATGGACCGCCTTTCTGCGGCCAATGTAGTAAATCATTCTTTATCCGATTTTGAAACTTTGGCGATGGTTGCTAAAGAAAAGAAGTATATTTCGGAAAAGGATATGAAAAAGGTTTTAAAATTCCAAAAGAATCCCAATGATCCATCTTGGATGGAAGAATAAAAAAAAGTCCTTCGGGACTTTTTTTTATGGTATAAACCGAAAATTTATTGTATAATGTAATATAGAACATAGTAAGGTGATAGAAATGATTAATCTTTTGGAAATAAAGGATCCTTCCTTTATTAAAAATTTATCAATCAAAGAATTAAGAGAACTTGCCAATGAAATTCGTAAGTTTTTAATTGAATCTATTTCCAAGACCGGAGGACATTTAAGTAGTAATTTAGGTGTGGTCGAACTTACTATCGCTCTTTATTATGTTTTTGATTATAAAAAGGATAAATTTATTTTTGATGTTGGGCATCAAGCCTATGTTCATAAAATACTGACTGGTCGTGCCAAAGAATTTCAGACTTTACGACAATATGGCGGACTTTCCGGATATATTCGAAGAAGCGAATCGGAATATGATGTTTGGGAATCCGGTCATTCGTCTACCTCTATTTCGGCGATGGCGGGAATGATTTTAGCGGGAGAAACGGATGGTCGAATTATAAGTATAATCGGCGACAGTTCTATCACCAATGGTTTGGCATTGGAAGGATTGAATTTTTTAGGTCAGTTTCAAGATCTTGCCCCAATCATTATTTTAAATGATAATAAAATGGGAATATCGAAGTCTGTCGGTGCGTTGTCTAAGGCTTTTGTTAAATTGAGAAATTCTTGGTTGAATCGCTCTTTAAAAACAGTAACCAATAAGATTTTACCTGCATTTTTAACTCGATGGTTTCACCAAGTAAAAAGAGGAATCAAAGGATTTATTCAACAAGATAATATTTTTGAAGATATGGGATTTGATTATTATGGTCCGTATGATGGTAATGATATATCGTATTGTATAAAAATGTTGAAAAAAATCAAAGATACAAAGAAACCGGTTATTTTACATTTAATGACGAAAAAAGGAAAAGGCTACCTTCCTTCTGAAAAAGACGATATCGGTTCTTTTCACGGAGTGCCTCCTTTTGATATTCAGACCGGTAAACCTTTCCATACCTATTCAGATAATGAGATTTTAATTTCCAAATTGGTTGCCCAATATTTAACGGAGAAAAGAAAAACCAAAGAATTCTTTGTTGTTACACCTGCTATGAAAGTCGGTGCGAGATTGGACGAGTTTGCCAAATTATATCCAAAGGATTTTTATGATGTCGGTATTGCCGAAGAACATAGTGCCGTATTATCTGCCGGTATGGCAATTTCTCATAAACAAGTTGTTTTATTGATGTATTCCACTTTCTCTCAAAGAGCGTATGACGAAATATTAAATGATATTGCCCGTCAAAATTTAAAGGTTATTATTGGTCTTGACCGAGCCGGAATCGTAGGAGAAGATGGTTCTACCCATCAAGGAATTTACGATGTTTCTATGTTAATGGGTATGCCGAATATTCAAATTTGTATGCCGAAAGATGCCCAAGAAACCATTGGTTTATTCAATTATGCGTTTGAATATGGTAATTCTCCTATTGTAATTCGTTATCCGAGAGGGAAGTATAGATTGGATAAAGAATTGGATTATACATATGTATGTGGATTGGATTGGGAACAACTTCATAAAGGGAATCGGTTAAATGTTATAAGTTACGGAACAGATGTGATGACATTATTGGATATTTGCGTAGAGAATGATTTGAATTTATATAATGCCAAAGGGATCAAACCGATGGATAAAAAAATGTTGGAAAAGGTTTTTGAAAACGGATTACCGATTTTGGTTATCGAACAAGTAGTGGGAAGTGGTACTTTATTTGATAAAATCTTAGAATATAAAGAAAGTCATTCTTTTACTTCCAAAGTATATGCCCATAATTTTAGTTGTGATACCATTTTACCGCATGGAAGTATCCAAGATGTATCAAATGCCTACGGATTCGGTAAAACGCAATTTGAAAAGAAAATTCATGAAATTTTAAATTCAATCGAATAAGAAAAACGAAAAAAGTAATGAGCTTATTCATTACTTTTTTCTATATAATCTATAATTTCATCTACAATTTCTTTCGGAGTAGAAGCCCCGGAAGAAATAGAAACAGAAGAAATGTTTTTTAATCTATCCCGATCCAAATCTTCTAAACTTTCACATAATATAGTCGGTATTTTAGCGATTTTTTGACTGACTTCCACTAATTTTTTCGTATTGGAAGATGACTTATCTCCAACGACGATACATAAATCTACTTTTTCTTGTTTTGCCATGGCTTCTTGGCGAATTGTCGTGGCATTGCAAATCATATCTTCGATTATTGCCGAAGGATATATTTTTTTTATTTCTTTTATTATATCTTTTTGATCATATAAAGACAATGTGGTTTGATTGGTTACATAGATTTTATCGTTTTCTATTTCTAAATTTTTTATATCTTCTGACGAAGAAACAAAATAAATAGAAGAATCCATTCCCAATACTCCTTCACATTCGGGGTGATTTTTTGTCCCGATATAGATACAACTATATCCATTTTCTAGGTACTGTTTTATTTTTTTGTGTATTGATAAAACATATTTACAAGTAGCGTCAATTATCGTAAGTCCTTTTTTTTGGGCAATAGAATATACGTTTGGGGACACTCCATGTGCTGAAAAGACGACACTTCCGCTATGAATTTGTTGAAGAAGTTCCTCCCTTGTTTTTGTTTTATCTTCTATAATGATAACACCTTTTTTACGGAATTGTTCGACGACAAAACGATTATGAATAATTTGTCCCAAAAGATGAATCGGTTTGGGAATATCGGGATTTTGAATAGCATTTTCCACGATTTCAATCGCTCGTTTTACACCATTACAATATCCTTGTGGATTAATTCGTTGAATTTTCATCTTTTAACCCACCGAATCTTCGATTTCTATGTTGATATTCTATTAAGGCTTTTATTAATTCCTTTTCGTCAAAATCCGGCCATAATACATCGGTAAAGTAAAGTTCGGAATATGCCATTTGCCATAATAAAAAGTTACTGATACGATATTCACCGGAAGTGCGTATTAATAAATCCAACGGGGGATAGTCTTTGGTAAATAGGTGAGATGTTATGGTATCTTCGTCGATTTCGTCAATGGTAAGTTTTCCATTTTGAATTTCTTTGGCGATATCTTTTACTGCCGTAACGATTTCATTGTAGGAACCATAATCTATACAAAGGGTCAATGTTAAACGGGTATGAGTTTTCGTTTGTTCTTCCAATTCCTCTATCATTTTTAAAAAGGGAGCGGATAACCGATCTCGTCTACCGATTATTTTGAATCGAATCGAAGAATCAAATAATTTTTGTTTATATTTTTTATAGTAACGCATTGGGGCATTCATTAAATAATTCACTTCTAGTTCCGGTCTTTTCCAATTTTCTGTGGAAAAACAGAATACGGTTAAATAGCCGATACCTAATTGATTACATTTGGTGGCTATATCTTTTAGATTAAAAGCCCCTTTTCGATGACCGAAATTTCTTGGTAACATTCTTTTTTTTGCCCAACGTCCATTTCCGTCTAAAATGATGGCGATATGGTTGGGTATTTTAGTTTGATCTAATTCTTTCATCTTTTATCACCGAGTTGATTATATCACATTATTTGTTGAAAGTGCTTATATTTTGAATAAATTTTAAAAATAGCGAGAAACTAAAAGACAAGGAGGAAAGAAAATGATAGAATCGGACACAATAAAACTTTTAAGAGAATGTGATTCTGGTATTAAGATGGGAGTTTCTTCAATAGAAGATGTTTTAGATAGTATAAAAAGTGAAGAATTTAAAAAATATTTAATAAAATCAAAAAAGGAACATGAAAGGTTAAAAGAAGAAATTCAAATTCTTTTAAATAAATATGAAGATAAAGGAAAAAATCCCAATCCAATCGTAAAGACGATGTCGACTATGAAAACAAACATGAAAATGATGATGGATAAATCCGATGAAACAATAGCGGATTTAATGACAGACGGGTATAATATGGGAGTAAAATCTTTAAATCGGTATTTGAATCAATATAAGGCAGCGGACGAAGAATCCAAAAATATTACCAAGCGATTAATAAAGATAGAAGAAAGATTGACTGTCGATATCCGAAAGTATTTATAATGGGTGGCAAAAGCCACCTTTTCATTTGGTAAAACTTTATTTTAAGTTTCGGCATATACTAATTTGGTGATAGTTTGAAAGCGTTACTTTGTTTACATGGACTTTTATCTTCGGAAAAAGATTTTGATTTAATCCGAAGCCGTTTAAAAACAGAATATGATTATATATATACACCAACTATGCCGGGACATGGAAAAAGAACCGATCGGTTTAGTTTCCGTTCGGCTTTTCAATATGCGGTAGAAGAATACGATCGACTTTTTCAAACCTATAAAACGATCGATATTATCGGTTATTCTTTGGGAGGAGTATTGGGGTGTTATATTTGTCAAATTCGAAAAGTGAATCGATTGATTTTATTGACTCCGGCTTTTCATTATATTAATATCGGAAATTATCGTCCAAAAATTATAAAAAAGAGTAAAATTAAGACAAAAAAGGCCTTTTCGTTTCATAGAATATATTATTTTTTGATATTTGCCGAAATTGTTCGGCAATCAAAAGAATGGGTGAGAGAAATACCTTGTCCAGTTTGTATTCTATGGGGAAAAGATGATTTTTTGGTATCGGAGAAATCGGGATTTGATATTTTGCGTATTTCTACTAATCCGATAAAGTATTATGTTGTGTTAAAAGAACATAATCATTATAATATTGTGAAATCAGAAGAGGTTATTCGATTAATTTTACAATTTTTGTATAAATAATAAGGAATATGTGCATATTAAAAGTGGTGATAAGAGTGAAATATAATTGTGCAATATGCGGGAATTATTTTGAAAAAACAAAATCGGAATTGATTTGTCCGATTTGTGGGAATTCCGATGAAAATTATTTATTAAAGGCAATAGAGATAGAGGAAGATAAAAAAGATGATATTCAAGAGAGAATTAAGCATTTTTTAAGTAGAAAATGTCATTCGGCGGCTTATATTAAACTTTGTAGTAAGAGAATGGAAGAATTGGGACAATTCGATTTAGCGAAGGAATTAGATATTGTCGCTCAAAAAAAATTGGAATATGAAGCGATATTATTGGATATGTTGGGAATTAAAAACGATATTCGTTTGAATTTGAATAATGTTTTAACTAGAGCCATGGAAGATGTTCATATAGCGGAAGAGATTATGAAATTGGAAGAAAAAGAAGATAATGAAAGTATTATTCATTTATTGAAACAAATGAAGGCCGATGAAGAGAAGAATGTTTTTATTTTAAATAATATTGCTAAAAAATGTTTGACGGAATTGAAAGAGATAAGATAAAAAGTATCCATCGGGATACTTTTTATGCTTTATATTTATTTTGAATATATTGGTCGATTTCATCGGCAACTCGTTTGGTTGCGGCAACGGCTTCCACAACCGTTTTCGCACCGGATACGACATCTCCTGCCGCATATACACCTGGTCGAGTAGTCGCTCCACCAGAATTGGTGGTTTGAATTAAGCCTTTTTGAGTGGTATCAATTTGTTTTGTATTTTTTACTATATTGGATAACGCTCCTTGTCCGATAGCGATAATAACGCTAGTTGATGTCATTTTATATGGGTGTTCGGAATCATTTTTGTATGTTATGGTTCCGTCTTCGTTTTCTATTTTTAAAACCGGTTCGACGATAATGCCATCGGATTCGATTTTAATGGTGTTTAAATAATAATTCATTTTTACACCATCGACTTCCGCCAATTCCAATTCTTCTTCCAAAGCAGTAACTTCTTCTCGACCGCGGAAGAAGATAATATCGACTTTCGCACTGGATTTTCTTAATATGGTTCTTGCGGCGTCCATTGCCACATTACCGGCCCCGATAATAATAACATGATCTCCCAAGCCTTCATAGGAATCGGGATTTTTTAAATAATCTATTGCGAAATGAACATTTCCCAATGTTTCTCCAGGGATTCTCAACCGATTCGGATTCCAAACTCCCGTACCAATAAAAATAGCATCATATCCATCTCTAAACATATCGTCGATAGTGATGGTAGGCCCGATTAAGGTATTCGGTCGAAATTGAATTCCCAATTCCGTCATACGCTTTAAAAGTCGATCCAATAACGCTTTTGGAAGCCGAAATTCGGGGATACCATAGCGCAGAACACCACCGATTTTATCTTTGGAATCGATAATGGTAACACGATATCCTCTGCCGGCAAGAAGAATTGCCAAAGTAAGTCCGGCAGGACCGGCTCCGATAATTCCCACTAAATGACCATTGTCCGCTTGTCTTTGAAGTTTTGCCTTTTCCAAATAAAAAGAAGAAATATAAGATTCGACTTCGTAAAATTTAATAGGGGCACCTTTTCGATTTAAAATACAATGTCCCATACAATTTTTTTCATGTGGACAAATCAATGCACAAATTGCGGATAAGGGATTATTTTTAAAAAGTTTTTCTCCCGCTTCGTCCATTCTTCCTTCCAAAAACATTTCCATAATAATAGGAATGTCTGTCCCTACCGGACATCCTTCTTTGCAAAAAGGTTTTTTGCATTTTAAGCACCGTTGTGCTTCATTAATAATATCAGCCATAACTACACCTCTTATTTCTATTATATCAAAAAAATAAAAGATTAAAATAAAAAATGTGTGAATTTTATTATTTTATGATACAATTATTATATTATGAGAGAGAACTTTTTGAAATTGATTTGTCAGACGGAAATTACAACTTTAAAAGAAGAATTATTTAGACAACTGTCCAGAAGATTTTATAGAAATTTAATCCATGGGTTTCAAAAAGTATGGATTAATCAAAAAGAAGCGTCTTTATATGATATAGTTCGAAGGAATGATGAGATAAAGATTTCTTATTTTAGAGAAAATGAAATAAATTGGGAGATTTATCCATCACATTGTGATATAAAATATGAAGATGAAAATTATTTGATAGTCAATAAAAGAAGCGGTCTTTTATCTATCCCTACCAAATCGGAACCATTCAGTTTGTATCAAGAATGTATGTATTATTTACAACAAACCAATCAGCCTCTATTTGTTTCTATATTGAATCGATTGGATAAAGATACTTCGGGTTTGGTAGTGATTGCCAAAAATCGATTAGCGGCATATTCTTTACAACCCACTCACGAAAAGATGATTCGTAAATATATCGCTTTATGCAAAGGAATTTATTCGAATGAAGAAGGAACTATAAAAACATTTATAGCCCAAAAAGAAGATTCTCATAAAAGATATGTTTCTGAAACGGAAGGGAAACTTGCCGTCAGTCATTATAAGGTATTGGGAAAAGATTATGAAAAGAATACGACTTTAGTGGAATTTGAGTTGGAAACGGGAAGAACTCATCAAATTCGTTTACATACGGCATATTTGGGGTATCCTATTATAGGGGACAGGCTTTACGGAGATGGGGATTCCGATGTGCTTTGTTTATGTAGTTATTATATTGAATTTATAAATCCATTTTTAAAAGCGAAGCAATCGTTTCAATTAGAAAGTGAGTGGATAAAATGGAAGAAGAACTAAGTGAAAAAAAGCGAAAACGATATAAAGTAATTCGCATTATTTTACAATTATTGTTATTATTGGCATTTTTGGCTTTTTGTATATATTCGACAATCCGCTTGTATCCGATTATTTCCCGTATTCAATCCGATGAAATTTATCGAGATGAAATCGTGCAGAAAATTCGGTCTTATGGTGGTTGGGTTTGGATTATTATTTTACTTGCTCAAGCGTTACAATGTATTTTGGCGGTTATTCCTTCGGGACCGATTGTGATGTTAAGCGGAATTTTATTTAATCCACCTATCGCAATTATTTTATGTATTATAGGCCAAACCATTGGAGCGATTTGTGTATATTATTTGGTTAAGTTTTTGGGATATCGTTTTTTTGCGTTATTTATGAATCCGGATAAAATAAAAGAATCTCGCTTTTTAAAAAATCCTTTGCGGTGTGAAGTGCTTATGTTTGGTTATCTTTTGATTCCTGCTTTACCGAAGGATATTGTGGCATTCGTAGCCCCTTTTACAAAAGTTCGAATGAAAAATTTTATTTTAATTAATTTTATCGCAAGAATTCCGATGACGATTGTTACGGTATTTATGGGAAATTCTTTGATTTCCGGTTCGTATATTGTAGCGATTGTATTGGCTTGTTTTTCGTTATTGATGGCGATATTTTGTATTGTTTTCAATGGGAAAATCGTTCAATTTTTGGAAAAGAAGAATAATGAACAAAAGACCGAATAAGGTCTTTTATTCTTTATTGTAAATTTCTTATATAATTCTTTATTTTCTCTTGAGTAAAATTGGGGAATTTTGTATAATTCTAAATAAAGAGATTGGGTGTATAGTTATGAAAAGACAGTTATGGCATAAAATTAAAGAAGCATTGGTTTCCGTATTACCGGTAACGTTCATTGTTTTTATTTTGAATTTTACTCCATTAATCGATTTGACTTTGAGAGAGATTTTGGTATTTATGGTATCTGCCGTTTTTTTGATTTTGGGGATTGGACTATTTAATTTAGGTGCGGATATGGCTATGCAACCGATGGGAGAACAAGTGGGCTCTTCTTTGATGAAAACCAATAAAATTAAAATTGTCATTTTGGTTTGTTTTGTAATGGGAGTGTTGATTACGATTGCCGAACCCGATTTATCTGTTTTGGCTTCTCAGGTAAGTGCGGTAATTAATCCGACGATATTGATTTTATTTATTGGTTTGGGTGTCGGTATATTTTTGGTTTTGGCAGTAGTAAAGATTATTTTTAAAAAAGATTTATCGTTTTTATTGATGTTTTTCTATTTTGCGTTATTTGCTGTAACCAGTATTGTTATTTTAAATGGTAATGGAGATTTCTTGGCTTTGGCTTTTGATTCCGGTGGTGTTACGACAGGGCCTATTACGGTACCTTTTATAATGGCTTTGGGTGTTGGGATTGCGGCAACTATAGGTGGTCGAGGGGCAAGTGAAAACAGTTTTGGATTGATTGCCTTATGTTCTGTAGGACCGATATTGGCGATTCTTATTTTGGGAATGTCTATTCACGGAGATATTCCTTATACTGTTTCGAATTATGAAATTGCGGATCATTTGTTTATCGAAATATTGAAAAAATTTGGTTCGATTAGTTTGGAAGTTATTTTGGCTCTTTGTCTAATTGTGGCATTCTTTTTGATTATTCAATTTATATATATTCGTTTGCCTAAGAAAAAGTTGATTCAAATAGCAATAGGTATTGCTTATACGTTTTTGGGCTTGGTTATTTTTTTGACGGCGGTCAATATCGGTTTTATGCCGATTGGATATAAAATGGGGCAAGAACTTGCATCAAACAATCCGGTATGGATAGCCATATTCGGATTTGTATTGGGTATGGTTGTTGTTTTAGCCGAACCGGCGGTTCATGTTTTAACCAAACAAGTAGAAGAAATTACGACCGGTGGAGTTTCTAAGCGGTCTATGCTTATTGCGTTATCTATCGGTGTCGGTATTTCGATTTGTCTTTCTATGATTCGAATTATTTTTGATTTTTCTATTCTTTTCTATATTATTCCCGGTTATTTAATTTCTTTGGGATTGTCTTTCTTTATTCCAAAAATTTATACCGCTATCGCTTTTGATTCCGGTGGTGTTGCCTCCGGACCATTGACTTCCAGTTTTATTTTGCCGTTTGCGATAGGGACTTGTATGGTTTTACAAGGAGAGGGAAGTATTTTGCGTGATGCGTTCGGAATCGTTGCGATGGTGGCAATGACGCCATTGATTACGATTCAGTTATTGGGTTTCCGTTCGGTTATGGCAAAGAGGGTATTGGAAAGAAATAGAATGAAAAAGATTATCGATGCGGAAGATGAACAGATTATCCATTTTATGAAGTAGGTGATAAACAATGCCAAAAACAAAAGAAAAAAAGCCGGTAAAATTTGAAGAAGGGCTTACGGCTCCTAAAAAATTAAAAATTCTTGTTACTATAGTGGAACGCTCCAAAGCGTCGTTTTATCAAGACGTTTTGGAAGGATTCGATGTCAATTTACAAACAATTGTTTATGGAAAGGGAACGGCTACTTCCGATATGCTTCATTATTTGGGATTGACCGATGAAGGGAAAGCAGTTTTATTCAGTATTGTATCCGAAGATCGAATTAAAGAAATTCAAGCGGCTTACGAAGATAAATATTTTAAAACCAAGCATGGTAAGGGAGTCGCATTTACTATTCCGATTTCTTCGGTAATCGGGGTTATGGTTTATCAATTTTTAGCAAATAAGGGGGTAGAATAATATGAGTGAAAAATTTGAAGTAATTTTATGTGTTGTCAATTCCGGATATTCGGAAATTGTTATGTCTGCCGCCAGAGATTGTGGGGCTAAGGGCGGAACGGTGATTAACGCAAGAGGTACTGCGAAAGAAGAAACGGAAAAGTTGTTTAATATAAGTATTCACCCAGAAAAAGAAATCGTTATGATTTTGGTTCCAGTGACAATTAAAGATACTATTCTTCATGCGATTTATAAAACGGCTGGTTTTAGTTCCGAAGCACAAGGAATTGCCTTTTCGATGCCAGTAGATGATGTCATAGGTATTGGGAAAACCACAAATTTGAAATAATTTTATGTATGATTTTACTATTTTTGTTCATACTAACTATTGAAAGGAAGATTTGTATGACGAAAATAGAATGCAATGCGAAAACTTGCGGATATAACGATTGTAATCGCTGTAATAAGAGAAATATCGATGTAGAGGGATTATTTGCCAAAAGTAAGATTGGTACGTTTTGTCAATCTTTTAAAAATCCGCATGATAGTCAATTATTAATGAAAGAAATCGCCAGAGAAATGACGACGGAAGATTCGGTTTCTATTAGTTGCAGTGCCAATTATTGTGCTTTCAATAAAGATAATTATTGTGAAGCAAAAGAAATTCGAATCGGTAACGAAGATGCAAAATATCGCAGCGAAACACAATGTGATAGTTTTAAACTTCGTTAAATAAAGAAAAGATAATAGAATCAATGATTGGAGTATTCATTCGTTCGGGATGAAATTGAACTCCAATTATTTTTTTATTTTTGGATTGAATCATTTCGATTTCATTATCCAAACTTTTGGCAAGAATGGTTAGATTCTTACCGAGTTTTTGAATGCTTTGATGATGAAAAGAATTGGTTAAAAGATATTTTTCTTTTATTTTAATAAAATGATTGTTATTTTGATGATGGAGTATATTTTGGTTTAAAGAACCTCCGAAGTAAACGTTGATACTTTGCATACCTCGACAAATTCCCAAAACATAAACGCCAAAAGAAGTAGCATAATCTAATATTTTAAAATCCAACGTATCATTATATTCTTCGATAAATTGACTATGTGTATTTATTTGATTGTAATATTTCGGATCTAAGTCATATCCTCCGGTTAAAACAAATAAATCGAAGGAGTCCAAAGAAGAATCTAGCGTTACTATATCTACTTGAAATCCCAATTTTTTAAAATAATCCAAATAAACTTGGGGAACATACAATTTTTTTTCGAATAATCTTGCTAAAATGCCGATACGCATATTCATCACCAGTAAAGTATATAACAAAAAAAGGACTTCTATGAAGCCCTTTTGAAAATAGTTTTATTATGCCAATGTTCCTTTAACCAAACCAGATAATGCGGCAGCGTTTGCTTCATCGGTATCTACATGCATGGCCAATGCATAAGAAGAAGATACACGAACAACTGTATCGCCAAATACTATGGCTCTTCCTGTTTCATTTAATACTTTAACACTGACAATTTGTCCGTTTTCTACGCCGAATTCTTTTGCATCTTCCGGAGTCATATGAATATGACGTTTCGCAACGATTACGCCTTCGGTCAATTCGATTTCACCGGCAGGGCCTACCAATTTACAAGTGGCAGAGCCTTTTACATCGCCAGATTCTCTGATTGGAGCGACAACACCTAAAACTCTAGCATCGGAAAAAGATACTTCCACTTGATTTACTTTTCGGCAAGGTCCTAAAATAGAACAAGTTAATTCTCCTCTCGGACCTATAACTTTTACTTTTTGTTCGGAAGCGAATTGTCCCGGTTGACTTAAGTCCTTTTTCTTGGTAAGTTGTGCACCTTTTCCAAATAAAACTTCCAAAACTTCTTGTGTAACGTGTACATGTCTAGCACTTGTTTCAATAATAAATTCTTTCATTTTTATACTCCTTTTTTGTTTTCTTATATTATATCATATTTTTTTATAAAGCGATTAAAAAAATTGTAAGATATTAAAAAATATAGTATAATTTCTTTTAAATAGAGAAGAAATGAGAAAATGAACTATATCAGTCAAATTTATCAATATATCCCCAATAATGAACAAGAACAAAAAGATTTGGAAGTTATGAAAGAATTTATTAAACAATATCCCGATACTTGTTTAACTAGAGAAAATTCTATCGGACATTTCAGTGCTTCCGCATGGATTGTCAATAAAGATTGTACAAAAGTGTTACTCAATTATCATAATATTTATAAAAATTGGGGTTGGTTAGGCGGTCATGCGGACGGAGAAGAAGATTTGGATAAGGTTGCTTTAAGGGAAGCCAAAGAAGAAAGTGGTTTAATCGATGTAGAGTTGATTTATGATTTTCCGGTTTCTGTGGAAATTTTACCGGTAGCGTATCATTATAAAAAAGGAAAATTCGTCAATTCTCATTTACATTTGAATTTGACGTATTTATTGTTGGCCAATGAAGCGGATACGCTTCATATTAAACCAGATGAAAATAGTGGATTGCGTTGGGTGGAATTGAATCGGGCAGTGTCTATGACAAACGAAGAAGCGATGAAGCCGATTTATAAAAAATTAAATGATGTGGTAGAACAATATAAAAAATCGAGAGAAAAAATATAATATCTCTCGATTTTTTATGAAAATGGTTTTATTTATTTTTTTCTACTTTTTCGTATTTAAAATAAGAATAAGTAGAATAAGTATTTGCCCGTTTTTTCATTGTAGAATAGACTGTATCCCGCAAATATTTGGCATTTTCATTTATGCTTAGTTCATCTTTTTGATAAAAAGGTCCATCGATATAACTTACGATTTTCGGTTTTTTTCGAAATTTTCTCTTTTGGTAACAATTTGTAATAGAAAACACAGGAGCATTCAATTTAACGGCATATTTAAAACTTTCTTCCGTAAATGGTCTGATATCTGTATAATAAGGCCATACATGGGCTTCGGGATATATTGTAATACTTGATTTTTGTTTAAAACGGGTTTGAATTGTTTTCTGTAGTTGTTTTTTTTGATTCATATTATCGCTTAAAGGGAGTGAACCGATACTGCGTAATAAAGGTAAGATTAAAGTCATAGAACTGGTTTGTTTTCCAGTAATAATATAATTCTTTTTCTTAAAAGATAAAATATTCGGTATAAAAGCATCTGCCGCCAAAGCGGTATGATTGATATAGATAAAATAGCCGTTTTTTACTTCTTTCAATGCATGTTTATTTTTAAATTTTTGATGAAAACGGAGTTTAACATAAACATAAGCAAGAGGTTGTAGCATAATTTGATAAATAATGGAAGTGAAAAAACGGGAAAGAAAAGAAGTGGTCATATATTTATATTTTTTCGGTAGAGGGTGATTCTTTTTCGGTTTATTTCCGAAATCATCGGTAAGTTCATCTGTATAATATATGATTTCTTGGTATTTCATAGTTTTCATCTCCCAATGAAAATTTTATCAAAAAGATAAAAAAAAATAAAGAATAAAGTAGATAGATTTAGTCAACTTATTGTAGAAATTCGTTTTTTTTGTTTTTCCATTTTCTTTACAAATGTAAAAATATGATATATAATTATAAAAAATTGAATGAGGAGAATTAAGTATGTTGGAATATAAGTTTGATACACAACTTTTAATCGCCGGACACGATCTGAGCGAAGATGACATTATTGATTACATCACCGCAAATATTAAAGGAGATTGTTTACTTGCGGTGGGAGATGAGGATTTAATTAAAATACATTTTCATACCAATACGCCATGGAAAGTTTTGGAATATTGTGCGACATTGGGTGAAATTCATGATATTGTCGTTGAAAATATGGAACGACAGGAACAAGGGTTAAAAGGCTAGTTTATCTGGCTTTTTTTATTTCAAATTTTATTGGGACTATGATATAATGAAATCGGTGATAAATATGAAACGTTTTTGGTTTATGGCAATATTAATTATGATGGGATTTGGTTTATATGGGTGCACAAAAAACGATCCGGATTCGAACAAAGAAACTCCCGATACAGAAAAACAATATTTTATTGTTACTTATGTCGATTATAATGGTCCACAAACGGGAACGACCGTAAAACAAGTCGAAGGAGGCAAATTTTTATCGAAGCCAACTGTTTCTGGTTATGTATTGGAAGGAGCATATTCTGATGCCGAATATACTATTCCTTTTGATTGGAGTCTTTCGATTCAAAAAGATACTACCATTTATTTGAAATGGAATCTTATCTCCAAAACAGAAGTGATGGACGCATATTTGGATCATTTGATTACTTCGACAACGGGATATATTCCGTATTGGAATAAAGAATCTTTTAAAGGAAGATGGAATTATATTGACGGAGTATTTTTAAATTCCATTGTCAATCTTTATTATGATACTCTTTCGACCAATCCGACCAAAGCGGAAAGTTATAAAACTTTTTTTATAAATTATATTGATTATTATATAGATGAAGATGGAAAATTTATCAATCCACAAACAAAAGAACCGGGATATGCTTCGGGAGAATTGGATAGTATTTGTGAATCGAAGATATTATTTGACGCTTATGATTTTACTCAAGATGTAAGATATTTAAAAGCAATAGACAATACCTATAAGGAATTAATGAAGCAATCGAGGGTGATGAACAGTAATCAAAATTTTTCACATAAAGAAACGTATAAGAATCAAATTTGGTTAGATGGAATGTATATGTATGCCCCGTTTTATGCTAGATACGCTAAAACCAATTCTGTAAATGCTATTTTTGAAGAAATCTGCGGACAGTATCAATTTATTCGGGAAAATATGTTTGACGAAACAAAGAAATTGTATTATCACGGATATGACAGCACCAAAACGATTTTTTGGGCAGATAAAGAAAAAGGGGTAAGTTCAAGTTTTTGGCTTCGTTCTATCGGTTGGTATTTGGTATCTTTGGTCGATATATTGGAATATTTTCCCGAAGGAGAAGAGAAAGATAGTTTGACGACTTTACTGCAAGAAGCAGTTGAAGGAATTATGCAGTATCAGGATAAAGAAACAAAGATGTTTTATCAAATTGTGGATTTAGGTAAAACGGAAATAGAAGTTTCGGGTTCTATGTTGGAAGCACTGAAAAATAAAAAGTATGAAGCATATTATGACTCCAAAGTAAAAATTGCCAATTATTTGGAATCTTCCGGTAGTTCTATGATCAGTTATGTATTGTTAAAAGGATCTCGTTTAGGATATTTGGATTCTTCTTATTCAGATAGTGGAAAAGAAATATTCGAAGGAATATATAATCATTCTTTTAAAAATAACGTATTAAATGATATCTGTATTACGGCGGGATTGGGTCCCGCAACCAATCCGTATCGAGATGGAAGCCACGAATATTATTTGGCTGAGCCGGTAGGTTCCGATGACGCCAAAGGGGTTGGCCCGTTTCTTATGGCATACTTGGAAACCATAAAATAATTTGTTTCTTTTTGTCGTTTTATTTGATATAATAAAATCGTCCGGTGGTGATGGAAATGATAAATTTTCATAAATATGGATTTCTTGACACCAAAAAATTGTTGCGTTATGTGGAAAATGAGCAGTTTTGGCTACATAGATACAATCCGATATGGTTATTTATATATCGGGATATATATAAGCCGGAAATAGCGTTTGAAAACGAGTATTGTTTTATCCGCTTTTTTATGCCCGAAGTGGGAATGTGTTATTATCCACCTTTGGGACAAAAAAATATCGAGGACGGAATGAAGAAAATATTAAAAGACTGTAAAGAAAACGGATTTGATATTAATGTAGCCCCTGTCGATAAACGACAAGAGGATAATTTAAGAAATAGAAATTATGATTTAAAAGAGAATGATTTTTTTGCAAGTTATATTTATAATTGTGAAGATTTCCTTTTTTATAAGAAAGATAAAATAAAGAGAAAAAAAGTAAAAAAATTCGAAAAGAACCATTCAAATGCGTTTTACAGAGAAATAAAAAAAGAAGATTTCCCTTCTATTTTAGAATTTATTGAACAATGGCATCGCCAAATAAGTGATTTAAACGATAAAGTATTTTATGAAAAATTAAATATGATTAAAAGTTTAATCGAACAATTATATGAATTTGATTTAATAGGATTATTATTATGTGATGAAGAACATATATTCGGTATTGCCATAGGAAGTATAATTCAAAATATGTCGTTTTTACATTTATTGTTGGCTCTTCCTTCAGAAGAAGGAGCCGAAGAGGAAATGCTATCTTGTTTTTGTAAGAGGGCTTTTCTACAGGCTAGATATTTGAATATAGAAGAAATAGAAATGAAAGATACAAAAAATAAATTATCAGAATATAAGCCTCTGGCAATAGAACCAGCATATTCTACTTTTCGATTGTAGGTGTTGTTATGAAGAAGAAAAACAGTAAGACAAGATTTTTATATTATGGAATTGCGATTGGGTGCTTAACCGTTTTTGCGTTGATTTTGATTAGTTCTGTGATTGATATTGGAGAAAAACTTCGCCGAATTTCGGTTTATTTGGAAATCGGTTTTTATGTTTTGGTAGTTTTATTGATTTATTTTGCGATTATTCACCCGATTATAGTTATTGTTCGTTCGCCATCTTTATCTATTGTAACGACAATGGATCGGAAAGATGCGAGAGCCGTTGCCGTTTATAAGAGAGTGGCTAAAATGATTGTAAAGAATAATGATTTACCTCAGGATCAAGTCGTATTACTTACCAATTATAAAGAATCTGAAGAATTACTGTTTAATTTAAATTTCGTTTTTGAACGATCTATAAAAAAACAATTAAATAAGGTAATTATTCATAATGCCAAAACGGTAATGATTTCTACCGCTATATGTCAAAGTGCCCGTTTTGATATGATTACGGTGTTCGCTGTCAATTTAAAAATGATTAAAGAATTGGTATTAAAATGTGGATTTCGTCCGTCTATGAAAAATTTATCAAAATTGACAATCAATGTATTTTCTACGGCTTTGATTGCCGAAGGATTAGAAAATTTGAATTTAGAAGATGTTATGCCAAAAACCGCAATGAATGCGATTGGAGAAATACCGATGTTGGGAAAAGTATTGGAAAGTATTACACAGGGTGCTGCCAACGCATTATTGACTATTCGTATCGGGTGTGTTACAAGACGGTATTTGTTTAATGATGGTGCGGTTGTTACCAAAGAAGATATTCGTCGTCAAGCGTATAAAGAAACATTAAAAATTATACCGATTGTCATTGCCGAAACGGTAAGTTTTTTTCCACGCAAGATTGTAAAATTCTTTACTAGAAAAAAAGATAATACGGATACAGAGGAGGTTGTAGGCGATGCAGAATAATATCGAAAGCATTTGGGCGGCTGGTTGTCCTCAAAATGTGAAAGAAGAACAAAAACTCTCTTTTCAGGATTTACTTGTTTTAGGGGTGGATTATATTGTAAAACAATTTGCTTTAAAAAGAGGGTTTAAGATTGAAGTCGCACAGGCGAATATTCAGAAATTACCAAATATTGTTTTGAAGCGAAACGATGTATTATATGCCATAGCGGTAGTTCCTTTTGTTTATCCGAACTATGCTTATTTGAAAGACGAGATCCGTATTCAACTGGTTCATAATGTAAAAGCATATAATGCGATTCCGTTGTATGCCCCAATCGGCTTTCGTTCTACTGATTCGGAACGGGCTAAAGCCTCTATGGCATTAAAAGGGGATACGTTCGATATTTTATTTCGAGGTTTTATTCAACTTAATGATAAAGAATCGCAAAATTTGATAGTTGAAAATACAGAATTCAGTCTATTGGAAGAATAAAAAATAAAGTAAATTATAGGTTTTCCTTTTTGGATTTCCTTTTTTTATGCTTAAAATAGTCTGCCAAAGTAGCCTTTTTATCACATAGACAAACAATCCATGCTTCTTTGGAATGCGGGGGATTCAAAGTTAGAGGGAACATATGATGTAAAATAATATCCCTTTCCTTTTTGGAAATGTTTGGATAATCTTTTAAGGCATTTTGATAAGAAAATTTTGGATGCCGATAACCATGTAAACGATGCGATTTATCTTTTGTATGCCAATCATAAAGATAATAATCATGAAGAAGGGCTCCACGAATTAATGCGTTTATATCGACTTTGGAATTGTGCTTTTTAACATAAAGATACGCTATATAGGCAACCTTTAATGAATGAGAATAGGTAGAGGTTGTATGATGATGTTTAAAATTTTTCATTTTTCTGTAGTTTTCCGTCTTTACTATCGGACGAATTAAGCGAATAAATTCTGTTTCCATAAAATCACCATTTTTATTGTATCACATTTAATGGAAACAATATGCAAAAAATATAGAAACGAATGAAGTATTTTTTAAAATATTCTTTTCAATAGGGCGAATCTATGATACAATAGGAATGATTTTAAGTGGTGATAAAATGACTAGACGTGAAGCAAGAAAAATGGCAATGCAAATACTTTATACTTGCGATTTCAATAAAATATCATTGGAACAAGCCATTGGATTTTATGACGAAACTTCGATTGAACCGGAAGTTTTGGAATTGGTAAAAATTGTAATAGATAATATGGATCAGATTGACACATATATTTCAATATGTTTGAAAAATTATACGTTGGATAGATTGAATTTGGTCGATAAGGCGATTATCCGTTTGGCTACGGGAGAGATATTATCCGGAACGGATAAAAGAATAGCCATTAACGAGGCTTTGGAAATTACCAAAGAATTTTCGGATATCGGAGATCATAAGGCTGTAGCGTTTAATAATAGATTATTAGATGAAATCGACAGAAAAATAAAAGAATTGAAGGGATAATATGGAACAACGTTATTTAACCGTAACGGCATTAACCAAATATATCAAGTATAAATTTGACCACGATCATCATTTGGACGAAGTTCTTTTAGAAGGCGAAGTATCCAATTTTAAACATAATTCTCGTGGACATTTTTATTTTACTTTGAAAGATGAAAATGCGGCAATATCCGCTATGATGTTTGCCACATATTCGTCCAAAGTTCCTTTTGAAGTGAAAGACGGAATGAAAGTGTTCGTAAAGGGAAATGTAACAGTATATGAACCTTCGGGAACCTATCAAATCAATGTTAAAGAATTAAAAAGCGATGGAGTGGGAGATTTATATTTGGCCTATGAAAAACTGAAAGCGGATTTGGCAAAAGAAGGATTGTTTGCGGTAGAGCATAAAAAAACGATTCCACTTTTTCCCAAAACCATAGGAGTTATTACATCACCAACCGGAGCGGCGATTAAAGATATCATACGAACGATAGAACGACGTTATCCTTTATGTAGTGTCATTCTTTATCCTGCTATTGTTCAGGGGGGTGATGCCAAAGAAGACATTGTTCGGCAAATTCATAAAGCCAATGATGATAATATATGTGATGTTCTTATAGTTGGACGAGGCGGTGGCTCCATAGAAGATTTATGGGCGTTTAACGAAAGAATGGTTGCGGTGGCTATCTATGAAAGCCGAATTCCGATTATTTCGGCAGTTGGACATGAAATAGATTTTACGATAGCCGATTTTGTGGCTGATAAAAGAGCGGCAACGCCTACGGCTGCTGCCGAAATTGCTACCCCATCGAAAGAAAATTTATTTCAAAATATCGATTACTTTGTTACCACAATGACAAAAAGAATTCGATCTTTATTAGACGAATGCCGAATGAAATTGGCAAATTTCGATCGAAGAATCGATGCGAATAATCCTTCTAAAACATTATTGCATAAAAAAGAGATATTAAACACCTATCTACAAACATTACATACATATATTTCGAATATTTTGAACACTAAAAAATATAATTATGAATTATGTAAAAGGCAGTTGGAATCTCTTAATCCTTTGGCAATTATGGATAAAGGATTCTCCATTAATTCCATAGACGGAGAAATTATAACAGATGTTAAGCAGGCAAAAGTAGGTCAAACGCTTCGTACGAAAATGAAAAACGGAGAATTGGTCAGTACGATTATTGAGGTGAGGAAAAATGGAAAATAAAAGTTTTGAGGAGTATATTAAAGAATTAGAGGCAGTTTTAAAACAATTAGAAGATAAAAACATATCTTTGGAAGAAGCGGTAAAAGGATATACAATGGGATTAGAGTTGTCTAAAAAATGTTATGAAATCTTGAATACCAATGAAGAACTTGTTGTGAAAAAAATGGGCGAATTCGGTTTAGAAGAATTTAAAAAGGATTAAATATGAGATTGGATCTTTTATTGGTTGCAAAAGAAGAATACCCCTCTAGAAATAAAGCCCAAGAAGCCATTTTATCCGGATTGGTATCGGTAAATGGAATTATTGTAGAAAAGCCGTCTATGGACGTAGATACGGATTCTGATATTCAAATTCAAAAAAGTGTATCTTATGTATCTCGAGGCGGAATAAAGTTAGAGGCGGCAGTTTTAAATTTTCATTTGGATTTTCAAGATAAAACTATTGTTGACATCGGTGCTTCCACCGGTGGTTTTACGGATTGTTGCCTACGGTTCGGTGCGAAAAAAATATACGCAATCGATGTGGGGACCAATCAATTAGTCAGTCAATTAAAAAATAATCCGAAAGTAATTTCTATGGAAAATACCAATATTAAAGATGTGTCTTCTTTTCCTGAAAAAATCGATTATTTTGTTATGGACGTATCCTTTGTCAGCATCGAACATTTATTGCCGACTGTTTCTCGATTTATCGATGAAGAAAATGCTTGGATATGTCTAATTAAACCACAATTTGAAGTAGGAAAAGTTTATTTGAAAAATGGGGTTGTTCGGGATCGAACGATGCATATCCACGTGTTGGAAAAAATCAATGCGGCATTGAAAAAATATGAATTGGGAATTGAAAAAATGATTGTTTCTCCTATATATGGCGGTAGTGGGAATAAAGAATTTATCGCTTATATAAGAAGAGGGATATCTTCCAAAGTGAATTTTATAGAGTTATGTAACAGGAGGTAGCGTTATGCTGAAAAGGCTAAGTGTGAAGAATTTTGCCATAATCGAAGATATTACCGTTTCTTTTCAAGATGGAATGACGGTATTGACCGGAGAAACTGGTGCGGGAAAGTCTTTGATTATAGATACGATTTCTTTATTATTGGGGGCAAAAGCCGATCGAGATATGATTCGTTATCAAGAATCAATGGCGAGCGTAGAGGGTGTATTGGATTGCCCGAAGGGAATAGAAGATATTTTAATCCATTATAATATTCCTTGCTTCAAAGAAATTGTCATTCTCAGAGAAATCTATGATTCCAGTAAGAATGTTGTAAAAATCAATCAACAAAATGTCAGTTTGGCGGTTTTAAAAAATATTGCCGTCTACTTAGCCGATATCCATATCCAAAATGATACATATCGTTTATTTCAACCGGAAAATAGTTTGGAATTGATTGATCCGAAAGAAGATTTAAAATTCGAGAAATTAAAAACGGATTATTCCAAAAAATTATTTTCATTTAAAGAATCTTTTCAAGAATATAAACATATTATATCCGGTCAAAAAACCGCTTTGGAAAAGTTGGAATTTTTAAAATATGAACAAGAAGAATTAACAAGTTTGAATTTAAGAGAAAATATAGATGTGGAATTGGAAGAACAGATTGCCAAATTATCGAATTATGATAAAATCAGTTCCGGTCTACAAGAAAGTTATCAGGCATTGGAAAATGAAATTGATCCTTTGGAACAAATTTATAAATCCGGAAAAAGTCTGGATCAAATCAAAAATTATGATGAAACATATCGCCAAAATAGTGAAAAGTTAATGGATTGTTATTATATTTTATCAGAAATAAAAGAAGATATAGGGAAACAATTATATTCTTTAGATTATAATGAAGAAGAATTCAATCAATTCATTGCCCAAGCGAATGAGATAGAAAAAGCGAAAGAAAAATATAAAAAGAGCGTAAAAGAACTTATCCAATATTTAAAAGAAATTTCATTGGAAATTGAAATGACAACCAATTATGACGAAGTATTAAAAGAAAAAGAAAAAGAATGCCAAAATCGATTTACCGCTTTGGTTGAATCTGCCAATAAACTTACAGAATATCGCAAAACGATTGCCGTAAAATTGGAAAAAGGTATTATAGAAGAATGCAAAGATTTGGATTTGGAACATATTCGTTTCGAAATTCATTTTGAAGAAGTATCTTGTCATTCTTTCTCTGAAGCCGATTGTTTTACTGAAGAAGGTTGGGATATTGTAACACTTTGGGTAAGTTTCAATAAAGGCGAACCGCTTCGACCATTATATAAGGTTGCCTCCGGTGGAGAAATGAGCCGTATGATGTTGGCTTTTAAAAGTTATTTATCCAAACATTTATCATCTACTGTTATTATATTTGACGAAATAGATACGGGAGTATCCGGTGTTACAGCGAAAAAAATCGCTCGAAAAATGTATGATATTTCTCGAAATACTCAAGTTTTATGTATTACTCATTTACCACAAGTAGCCGCAATGGGGGACTATCATAAACATATTTATAAATTAGAAGAAAACGGAAGAACGAGAACGCAAATTACCGATTTGACGGAAGAAAAACGAATTGAAGAAATTGCTTTAATGTTATCTGGAGATAAATTATCATATTACGCTTTAGAACACGCAAAGGCGTTGTTAAAAGAAGAAAAGAGGTTGTTAGAAACGGTTTAGTTTCCGACAACCCTTATTTTATATATGTATATATTGCTTTGGCAACGCCATTGTTTTCATTGGAAGACGTAATAAAATCCGCTTTTTGTTTGATATCGGGAAAGGCATTTTCCATTGCTACCCCAATTCCGGCTAGTTTTATCATAGCCAAATCATTCCCTGCATCGCCGATAGCCATTGTATTTTTTATATCGATGGCTAAAAAGTCGGCTAAAAATTTTAACGCTAAGCCTTTGTTGCTTTCTTTATTCAAAAATTCCAAAAAGATTTTGGAACTACGAACCATATTCATTGTTTCTGTTAGATTTTTTGGGATCATCGGCATAATCTTCGTTATGTTTTCATCGGAATCCACAATCATTGCTTTTAAAAAATGATCGTTATCCGATAGAGAAACAATGTCGTGTAATTTAGCTTCGATATGATTGATTCGGCATTCGACATCGGTATAAGGATTATATTGCGGAGTCAAAAGTTCTTCATTTTCTCTAAATGCGTGGAAGTGATAGTGATGTTTAACGGCTTCCCGATATACATCTTTAACTTCTTTGCCGGTAATAAAAGTAGAGAAGACAAGTTTACCGGTTTTGGC
The DNA here is from genome assembly GCA_947592005.1 of uncultured Anaeroplasma sp. Classification (GTDB taxonomy): domain Bacteria; phylum Bacillota_I; class Bacilli_A; order Acholeplasmatales; family Anaeroplasmataceae; genus Anaeroplasma. The sequence continues at coordinate 14,957 of CANQDJ010000004.1, read as the reverse complement.
ATTTAATATTTTTGCTCCGTTATAACAAATTACATAATCCTCTTCCGATGTTAAATCCAACTCTTTTAAAACATTTTTAACTCCATTAAATGGTCTTCCGGAAGCAATTACGACTTTGCAACCTTTTTCTTTGGCAAATCGAATGGCTTTTTTATTTTCTTCGGAAATCCTTTTTTCATTATCAAAAAGTGTTCCATCTAAATCAATCGTGATAATTTGAATCATAAAAATCACCGGTTGCATTATATCATATTTAGCAAAATTTGGATATATAGTTTGATTATTTTTGTTAAAAATAAGAAATGCGAGGTGAGAAAAATGAAAAAATTATATGCCTTTATGATGATTTTCGGTTTTTTCTTAATGGGATTTCATGTCTATGCATACGATTTAGGAAAAAATGATAAAATTTATGTTTCCGGCGAATCTATCGGAATCAAATTAAATTCCGGTGTGGAAGTAGTAGGAACTTTTGCGATAAAAGAAAATGGAAAATTATATAAACCCTGGGAAGATGCTGGAATTATCGAAGGGGATAAAATTATTGCCTTGAATCAAAGAAATATTGAAAAAACAGATGATTTACTTACAGCACTTCGTTTGACCGGAGGAAAACCTTGCAGTATAACATATTTAAGAAATACCAAGGAATATAAAGCCACTATAACTCCGGCAGTGAAAGATAATTCATATAGTTTAGGTCTTTATATCAAAGATTCTATTTTAGGTGTCGGAACTTTAACATATTATATTAAAGAAGCGAATATTTTTGGTAGTCTTGGACATAAAATTACCAATGATACATTTTACAGCGGTGAAATATATGAAGCGAAAGTAGATTCAATAGTAAAACCTGTTCGAGATCAGGCAGGCGAGAAAAAGGCAACCATCGGTAAAGATAAAATCGGGACCGTTGTGGAAAATTCCATTACCGGTGTACATGGGAATGGAACGTCGAAAATGGATATATCCGATATGGAAACATTAAACTTCAAAACCAGAGATGAAATTCGTTTGGGCGATGCTCAAATATGGACATGTTTGGAAGGAAATAAGGTTGAAAAATTCGATATAAAAGTAACGGGACTCGCAAAACAAAACGCAAAAGATATCAAAGGAATCACCTTTGAAGTGGTCGACGAGGATTTAATTTCGAGGGCCGGGGGAATCGTTCAGGGAATGAGCGGAAGTCCAATCGTTCAAGATAATGCGTTAATCGGTGCTGTAACACATGTTTCGATTAAAGATTCGACGTTAGCATACGGAATTTATATTGAATGGATGTTTGCCGATATGGGAATTGAAATTGTAGAATAAAAAAATAGGGCTGAATGTCAGCCCTTATTTTATTGACGGATTAAATTCTTCCTGTTACAAAATAAAGTATTAAACTGATTAAGCCACCCAACGCCATTGCCAACGCAAGAATCGCAATCAATATTTTTCCCCATAATCGAGAGGCAGGATTCACAAACTTTTTCGTTTCTTTTTCTTTATTATTTTTGTTTCCTTTTTTGTTATTCTTATTATTTTTTGCCATAAATATTCACCTGCTTCATAAAAAATGTTATAATTAAACAAACTTATTATATACTAAAAACAGAAAAAAGGGAAGATAGAAATGTTAAAAAAAGAAAATCATGCCAAAATAATATTTCATATAGATATGAATGCCTTTTTTTGTTCTGTGGCTTGTATATTAAATCCTTCTTTAAGAGGAAAGCCTTTTGCGATAGGTAGAGAAAATACATATCGAGGGGTTATTTCCACTGCCAGTTATGAGGCTCGGGCTTTCGGGATTCATTCGGCAATGCCGATTTCCGAGGCTTATCGTTTGAAACCCGATTTAATGATAGTTCATATAGATTATAAATATTACGAAGAGTATCATAAAAAGTTTATATCTGTTATTCGCCAATATAGTACTATTGTAGAAGTGGCAAGTATTGATGAAGTATATGTGGATATGACGGAGGCTTCCAAGCAGAAGCACCCTTTGGTTTTAGCCAAAGAAATCCAATCTCGATTATTGAAAATGTTTGGATTACCCTGTTCTATTGGTATAGCCCCTACTCTTTTTCTTTCTAAAATGGCTTCGGATTTAAAAAAACCACTGGGAGTAACGGTATTAAGAAAGCGAGAAGTAGAACAAATATTATATCCATTATCTATCAAAGATATCTTCGGTATTGGGAAAAGAACATATCCGAAATTAATGGCTTCCGGTATTTTGACTATCGGAGATTTTATGAATCCGAAAAATGAAGAAATCGTGGTATCCATTATAGGAAATACGCAGTATGAACATACAAAAAAATGTATATTGGGACAGAGTTCGGATAAAGTTGAACCGGAACGATACAGTGATTCTAGAAGCATATCTACTTCATTAACTTATGATATTCCGTTATCATCTGAAACGGAGATATTATATGAAATGAGAAAAATGACAAGAGAATTATGTCAAAAATTAAAAAAAGAAGAATATTATACAAAAACAGTAGATATTACTTTACGGGATATAGATTTTCATACGATTACCCGTCAAAAGACATTGGAAGAATATACTGATGACTTTTCTATGATTTTTGAATTGGTAACCGAATTGATTGAAGATAATTTCAAAGATAAAACGTATCGTTTAATTGGAGTCGGATTGTCTAATTTATTACATAAAAACGAATTGCCGAAAGAATATAATTTATTTACTGATCAAACCAAAGAAGAAAAAGAATCCAATATCGATCAATTAATTGATATGTTTCAAGAAAAATATGGTAAAAATAGTTTATATCGGGGAAGAAAAAAGAATTAGACTTGTCAAAAAAGAAAGAAAATGATATTATATAAAAGATTTTTTAGGGGGTGAAAGTATGGGACCGTTTAAAGACTATATTCTTCGAGCGATAGAAGATTTAAAATTCAAAGATTTTACGGAAGTTCAAAAAGCGGTTTGGGATAGATTTAATTCCGAAAAGAATATATTGGTTCAATCTAAAACAGGTTCGGGAAAAACTCATGCTTTTTTAATTCCTATTTTTCAAAATTTAGAAGAAAATGTCAATATAATTCAGGCTGTTATCGTAGCCCCTACCAAAGAACTTTCTTTTCAAATTTATAAAATGGCACAACATATAGCGTCTTTCAGTTCAAATCCAATCGACATTCGTTTATATAGCGGAGGAACGGATAGAATGAAAGAAATCGAACGGTTAAAAGTTTCCAATCCGCAAATTGTTATCGGAACACCGGGGAAATTAAAAGATTTGTGTATAGAAGAAAATGTTTTGAAATTATATACGGCAAAGTACTTTGTTGTAGATGAAGCGGATATGGCGTTTGAAACGGGGTTCCAAGAAGAATTAGATCAAATTGCAGCCATTGTAACCAATGCCAAATTTATGTTTTTTTCCGCTACTATATCTAATCAAATATTGCCTTTTATAAAAAAATATATGACCAATGTGGAATATATTCATTTAGAAGAACTTTCTGCTTCCATTCAACATATTTGGATTCCGTTAAAACATAAAGATAGAATAGATGTACTTCTTTCCCTATTAAATTGCTTTCAACCTTATTTTTGTATAGTATTTACCAATAAAAAAGAACAGTGTATTCGTTTGACCGAAATTTTATCTTCCAAAGGATACAATGTTGGAATGTTACATGGTGATTTGAATATAAGGGAACGAAAACATATTTTACAAGATTGTAAAATGTTGAAATACCAGTATTTGGTGGCAACGGATCTTGCGTCGAGGGGAATAGATATTGAAGGAGTAAGTCATATTATCAATTATGAATTACCGAAAGATTTTGAATTTTATATTCACCGTAGCGGAAGAACGGGAAGAATGTATAAAGACGGTATTGTATATTCTTTATATGATGAATTGGATAATGCGTATTTGGATTCGTTGAATCAAAAAGGAATTCGTCCGAATTATTTTGAGATAAAGAATGGAGAATTGATAGAATTTAAGGGAAGAAACACTCGTTCCCAACGTGTTAAACCTAAAATGGATTACTATACTGAGGCAGCGAAGTTTGTACCAAAAGAAAAAAAGGTTTCTCCTGGATATAAGAAGAAACGAAAAGCCAAAATAGAAGATATTGCGAAAAGATTAAAGAAAAACGAACAAAAAAAGAAAAAACATCGTTCTGGGAAATGATTTTTAAATTTCATAATTGAAAAAAAGGCTAATCATTTTGATAGCCTTTTTTATCTAAATAAATTGTAAATATGTGATTTACTATTTTAAAGTTTCTCCGGATTTAATATGTTTTTGAGTTATAGTCTTTGGATTCAAAGAAGAGAAGATACGAACGTTTCTTTCCAAAACCAATCCTTCCGGTAAGATTAGTTTTTTACCGATTACATTCAATCCAGAAGATAATACTTTAGGATTGTCTTTATTCGGAGTTAAATCTTTTCCCGTACCAATCTTTGAATTATCTCCGATTACCGTATTCTTATCGATTATAGTATCTTCGATTACACAATTATCTCCAATAACCACATCATTTAAAATAACGGAATGTCTTATGGTTGTGTTCTTTCCGACAATAACACCTGGTGATAATACGGATTCTTCGACAATACCATCGATTTTACAACCATTAGATATCAATGAAGTTTTAATTGTAGCGTCCTCTCCGACTTTAACCGGTGGAAGATCTTCAGATTTTGTATAGATTTTCCAAGAATTGTCATATAAGTCCAAAGCGGTATCATGGCATAATTCAAGATTTGTTTCCAAATAAGAATCATATGTTCCTACATCTTTCCAATAATCATAGAATTCATAGGCATATACATTCTTCGTTTTAATCATTTCCGGTATAATATGCATACCGAAATCCAAGTCGGTAATATCCGGATGAGATTCGATGGCTTCGATTAAAGCATCAGTTGAAAATACATAGATACCCATAGATGCTTTGTTGGATTTTGGTTCTTTTGGTTTTTCAACGAATTTTTGAATTTTCAAATTGGAATCCGTTTCCAAAATACCAAATCGAGACGCCTCTTCCATAGGAACGATTTTAGCGGCAATCGTTAAATCCGCTCCTGTTTGTTTATGTTGTTCTATCATTTTGGAATAATCCATCTTATAAATATGATCTCCAGATAGAATCAAAACATACTTGGAAGCATACCGTTTTACGAATTCCAAATTTTTACGAACAGCATCTGCCGTTCCTTCATACCAAGAGTTATTCGGTTGAAGAAGTGTTACGAAAGAATCTCTACGGTCTAAGTCCCAAGGCTTACCAACACCGATATGTTCATTCAGTGAAAGCGGAAGGTATTGTGTTAAAATACCAATCTGGAAAATTCCAGAGTTTGTACAGTTTGACAAAGCGAAATCAATGATTCTGAATTTTCCCGCAAACGGTACGGCCGGTTTACTACGACGTTCTGATAAAATGTCCAATCTTGAACCACGTCCGCCGGCTAAAATTAAAGCTAAAGTTTCCATTTTTTATCCCCCTATTTCATTAGCCTTTCATATAAGTTCATATATACTACTGCTGAAGCGTGCCAGCTATAGTCCTTTTCCATTGCTTGATGAACAAGCTTTTGCCATACATCTTTTTGATTATTATATGTATTGATTGCAAGATACATAACCTCTTTCAGATCATGGGCATTGAAATTTGTAAAACTGAATCCTGTTCCAGATTCTTCATATTTATTAAACGGGAACACCGTATCTTTTAATCCACCCGTTTCTCGAACTAGCGGAAGAGAACCATATCTCATCGCAATCATTTGACCTAATCCGCATGGCTCGAATTTAGATGGCATTAAGAAAATATCAGATCCCGCATAAATTTTTTGAGCGATTGGATCGGAATAACCAATATAACATTTAAAGCGAGTAGGATATTTGGCTTCCATACTTCGGAAGAAGTTTTCATATAATGCATCTCCACTACCCATTAAAATAAATTTGGCATTGGAATAATTTATAACATCTTCAATAATCGGCATAAGCAAATCAATACCCTTTTGTTCAACCAAACGGGATACTAATCCGAATAGAGGAACGTCTTCTTCCGCATCTAACCCGAATTCTTTTAATAAGGCAACTTTATTTGCCTTTTTCCCTGTTTTAACGGTCTTAATAGAATAATTCTTATAAATATGTTTATCCGTAGCCGGATCGTATTTTGTTACGTCAATTCCATTTAAAATTCCTTGAAAATCAAAATACCGCAATCCCAATATATTATTTAAGTTATATCCGTAATAATCGGTCAATACTTCATCTTTATATGTAGGAGAAACCGTCGTGATTGCGTTGGCTTCCATAATCGCCGTCTTCATAAAATTAATACAACCATTGAATTCCAAAGAAGTAGAATATGGCATAAATAAAATCTGCATCATATCCATTGGGAAGATTCCCTGATATTGAATATTATGAATGCTGTAAACCGTTTTAATGCGATTGTATTCGTAATGTGAATAATAATTTGCTTTTAAAATGTAGGGTATCAAACCCGTTTGCCAATCGTTACAATGTAAAATATCCGGATAAAAATTAATCACTCTTAATGCTTCCAATACGGCAAAATCAAAAAACGCAAATCGCTCTCCGTCATCTCCGTATCCATAGAACCCATCTCGATAAAAATAGCGATCATTATCTACAAAATAAAAATCAATTCCATCATGAATGGAATGGAAAATGCCGACATATTCCATTCTCGAACCGATTCTTACAAACGCATATCCCTTATAATAAGCAATTTGTTGATCCTTAATTTTTTTGTAATATGGCATAATGACTCTGACATCACAACCATTTTGTTTTAGTGCTTTCGGAAGTGCTCCGATTACATCTGCCAAACCTCCGGTTTTGGCATAAGGTGCACCCTCACTTGCACAAATTAAAACATTCATTTCCTCACCTCAAATTAAAAATAGAATAAACTCTTATAATAATTATATACCATTAAAAGCGTTTTCTCAAGTAATTTAAAGAGAAAAAATAGAAAGAACCTTTATTCATAACAAAAAAACGGGGGTTAAAGAAAAAAAAGAGGAATTTCTATTGATATAGGAAATCATTTTTGATATAATAATATGGCAAGATTGCATAAAAAAAGAAAAAATTGGCAAAATAATTCTTTGAAAAGGGGAATTTAATTTATGGCATCAAAATATAAAAAGAATAAAGTAAAATTCAAATGGTCAAAAGAACTTATTATATTATTGGTAGTGTTGGTGGCTATTTTAATAACTACGATTGTATTGAATATACCTTCCGCCAAAGCGAAAAGTACAAAACAATTCAATGACGCCATTGTAGAATACAATACCGCAAACAGTACATCTTACACTACTTTATCTGAGGATAATGTTTTTGAAAAAATAAGTCATGAAAAATTGGTTAAAAAGATTGCGGGAAAAGACTATGTATATGTATTATATGGTTCCTTAAATAATGCTACTATTTTGGAACAATTATCTTCAATCAATGCCAAAGCGAAAGACGAAGAAATAAAGACGGTTTATTTATATTCTTCCGAATGGGTTGAAAAAACTGAAGATTTGGAAACAGAAAATTTTAAAACCAAAAAAGCGGGAATTGAAGAAGATATTAATAAATCAAAAGGAAAAGATGTTGATGATTTTTCCGTTGAATCTTATCCGGCAATTCTTGTTTTTCACGATGGGGAAATGATTTTTAATTCTCAAACTTATGATGAATCCGACGAATATAATTGGTCTATGTATATTCAAAAAGCATTATTGATTTCTAAAGAACAAAAATAGAAAAACTGTGAGAATATCACAGTTTTAATTGTATTAAGGAGCGTTTATATGATTGATCAAATTAAACAACAAATAAAAAACGAATTACAAAAGTATTATTTGGTTAATTATAATACGGAAATATCCATTGTCGTCGAAGAACCGAAAGACGCTAAATTGGGAGACATTTCCATTCCTATGTTTTCGGTTGTAAAAATTTTAAGAAAACCGATGCCTGAAATTGTCAACGAGGCAATCGAAGTTATTCAAAAATTGGATTTACCTTTGGAAAAATTAAACCCTGTAGGAGCGTTTATCAATATATTTTTCAGTAAAAGTTTATTGGCAATGGAAGTCTTGAAAGATATTCTTTCCAAATCTCAAAATTATGGAAATAGTTCTATTGGAGAAGGTAAAAGAATAACTTTAGATTATTCTTCTCCGAATATCGCCAAAACATTTTCTATCGGGCATTTGCGTTCGACTATGATAGGGAATTCCATTAAACTTATTTTACAGAAATGTGGATTTCAAACATATTCAATCAATTATTTGGGTGATTGGGGAACGCAATTCGGGAAAATGATTGTCGCTTATCAAAAATGGGGAAATAAAGAAGAAATTATGAAAGATCCCATCAATCGCTTGACGGAATTATATGTTCGCTTTCATAAAGAAGCCGAAGAAAATCCTAAATTGGAAGAAGAAGCCAGAGAAGCGTTTTTGAAAATGGAACAAAAAGATCCGAAATATTTGGAACTTTGGCAATGGATTAGAGAAGAGTCTTTGAAAGAATCTCAACAGATTTATGATTTGTTGGGTGTGACATTCGATTCGTATAAAGGGGAAGCATTTTATAACGATAAAATGGATTCGGTTGTCGAAGAGTTGAAAATCAAAGGTTTACTGAAAGAAGATCAAGGCGCCCAGATCGTCGATTTGGGAGAAGATATGCCACCGGCATTGATTAAAAGAAGTGACGGAGGTTCTCTTTATATCACAAGAGATTTAGCTGCCGTATTCTATAGAAAAAAAGAATATCATTTCGATAAAATATTATATGTAGTCGGAAATGAACAAAAACTTCATTTCCAGCAATTAAAAAAACTGATTGAAAAAATGGGTTATGATTTTGCTGATCAAATAGAACATATTAATTTTGGTTTATATCTTACAAATGGCAAAAAGGTTGCCACTAGAAAAGGAAATGTTACTAAATTATATGATGTGTTACAGACGGCAATACGATTGGCAAAAGAATTGATTGAAACAAAAAATCCAAAATTGGAAAATAAAGAAGAAATTGCCAAAGCGGTGGGAATTGCGGCAATCGTATTCGGGGATTTAAAAAATTACAGAGGTTTAGATGCCGAATTTAATTTGGAACAATCTGTAAAATTTGAAGGACAAACTGGTCCATATCTTCAATATACGGGAGTTCGTATCGCATCTATTTTAAAAGAAAAACCATATACCATCGCCCAATGTGAAAAAAAACAATTTGAACTTCCGCATTATTTTGATATTATTAAATTATTAAGTGCCTTTCCGTCTACTATCGAAAAGGCGGCAACAGAATACGCTCCAAGCGTTTTGGCTAAATATTTATTGTCTTTGGCACAATGTTTTAATAAATTCTATTCACTGGAAAAAATTAATGTTGAAGATGAAGCAATTAGAAATAGTAATTTTTGTTTATCGAAAGCAGTTCGAATTGTGTTAAATGAAGGCCTTCGTTTGTTGGGTATATCCTATTTGAATGAGATGTAATTATGTATTCAAAGAAAAAAATAGTAAAAAGTTTAATTTTAGTTTTGGCAATTCTTTTAGTATTAATCATTTTATTGGTTTCCATCGGAGATATACGTTCTATTATGGACGTAGTACTTCACCATACCAATTACGCTTTTATTGCGGTATGTATTGGAATGGTTCTATTATATTGTTTATTTATACAATTATCTTTAACCGTTTTGGTACGTAAAAAATGTAAAGAAATTTCTTTTAAAGATGCTATATTTATCGGTGGAAGTGAGTTTTTCTTCAATGGCATTACTCCGTTTTCTTCCGGAGGACAACCGTTTCAAGTTTACGCTTTGAAAAGTAAAAATATGAAACTTTCCGATTCAACTTCCACATTATTATTAAACTTTTTGGCATATCAAATTGTTATGAATGTTATTTCGGTTGTTTGTTTAATTGTATATTATACTAGATTAAAACAACAAGTGGATAATTTGATGTGGCTTTTGATACTTGGATTCAGCATCAATCTGTTTATGATGTTATTCATTATCGCTATCGGCACTACCAAAATAGCCGGAAAAATCATTTTAAAATTGATTCGTTTCATTGCCAAAATTAAATTTTTAAAACGGTTTTTAGCTGATAAAGATGAGGCATTTCAAATATATGTAGATGAAATGCAAAGAGCGTTTAAGAATGTTATCAATGAAAAAGGGACAATGGCATTGGCACTTTTATTTAAATTGATTGCATTGCTTATATATTACGCTATTCCGTTCTTTATTTTCTTTGCGATTGGTGTTAAACTTTCCTTTAAAGATTTATTTTATGTTACGGCAATGACTTCCTTTGCTCTTACCATTTCCGTATGGGTTCCGACACCTGGAGCGTCTGGAGGAGCGGAATTGGCATTTACGACTTTGTTTTCCGGTTTGTTGTTAAATTATTCGGACGCGAATAATTTGGCAGTAAGCGGTATGTTGTTATGGAGATTGTTGACCTATTACTTTTTAATAGTATATGGTTTTATAATGTATATGCTTTTTGAAAGAGGGAATAAAAATGAGGATAGGACTATTTACTGATCAATATTATCCGAATATAAGCGGTGTTGTTACCTCTATAAAAATGTTGTATGAAGGACTTACCGATTTAGGACATAATTGTTTTATTTTTACGAGTTTTGATGAAAAAGAAGTTGCAGAATGCGAAGAAATTCATCAAAAACATATTATCAATATACCAGGGAAACCTTATCCTTTTAAAGATTTAAAGGATTATCGTTACACATTAACACATAAAAAATTTTTGAAAGTGATCGAATCCTACCAGTTAGATATCATTCATGTTCATACGGATTATAATATTTCCAAATTGGCTATTCTTGCCCATAAGAAATTACATATTCCTTTGGTTCATACATTACATACGCTATGGAGTGATTATTTTAAATATGTTTCTCCATTCTTCGATAAACATTTTCATAAATCCATGGAATGGACGTTACGTAAATTATTTACGGGGCCATTATCCAAACACTCCGAAATTGATATTGTTCCGACCAAAAAGGTTTTTGAACAAGCCCATATTTATGGATTGAAAAAAGAAATACGTATCATTCCCACCGGCATAGAATTACGAAGATTTTATGCAAGTAATTTTCGAAAAGAAGAAATTGCCGAATTGAAAAAAGAATTGGGAATTTTGGAAAATCAATTTGTGTTTTTATACATCGGACGGACTAGCAAAGAAAAAAATATTGAAGTATTGTTAAAAGCGTATACTAAGGCTTGTAAAGGAAATAAAGATACGGTATTTGTTTTAGTCGGCGGTGGTCCGGAATTGGCGGAGTTAAAAGAAGATGTAAAAGAATTAGGAATAGAAGAACAAGTTATTTTTACAGATACTATTCCATGGGAAAGCATTCCGAAATATTATCAATTAGGAGATATATTTATTAATGCTTCTCAATCAGAAACACAAGGCTTGACATATATAGAAGCGTTAAGTTCTTCTATTCCGCTTTTGGTTCAAAAAGACGAATGTATAGAAGAAGTCGTTCAAGATTATTACAATGGAATCTATTTTGATGGTGAAGAAGAATTAATTCAAAAAATGTTGGAGATATTAAAAGCCCCCGAAACGTTACAACGTATCAAAAACAATACGTTAGATTCAGTAAGAAAATATTCCAAAGAAGTATATTCCAAAAGTATATTGGATATATACGAAGAAGTAATAGAAAAATATAATCGAAAAAACAATATTGAAAAATAAAAAAAATAATGATATAATAATTAGCGACTCATGAAGTCGCTTAATTGCCCAAGTGGCGTAATGGTAGCCGCGATGGACTCAAAATCCATTGGTAGCGATACCGTGTCGGTTCGAATCCGACCTTGGGCACCAGATAATAAAATAAAATGGCTTTGATGAGCCATTTTTTCTTTAAAACTTTTTTGTTTCCGAATCGAGGGTGATTTTATGATACCGGAATTTCTATTAGAATGGTTAAAAAAAGATTATAAGAATATAAATGAAATCATAAATGGATATAACCGAAATCGGTTTATTTCTTTTCGAATTAATTCATTAAAATCCGATTCTGCGGAAATAATAAAAGTATTAAAAGAAAACGATATAGATTATGAAATTGCTCCTTTCAGCGATTTGGCAGTTATAGTAAAAAATCAGTCTTTGCCTTGTATACAAAAATTAGATATTTATCGCCAAGGTAAAATTTATTTACAAAGTCTATCCTCTCAAATACCGGTTCTATTTATGGATTTGGATAATAGTTTGGATATATTGGATATGACTGCCGCTCCCGGAAGTAAAACAACACAAATATCCGCTTTGACAAAAAATAAAAAAAATATTATGGCTTGTGAACAAAATGCCTATCGGTTTGAACGATTGAAATATAATTTGGCACTTCAGGGCTCTAAAGCGAATCCACATCATATAGATAGCCGTAAATTAGACGATTATTTTTCTTTCGATACCATTTTATTAGACGCCCCGTGTAGTGGAGTGGGGACAATCCAAACCAGTGATGCTCACAGTTATGAAAATATTTCCAAGCCACTGATTATTCATTCTTCCGAGTTACAGTTGGAATTGTTGATAAAAGCATTAAAAATATTGAAAAAGGGACATACGATGATATATTCGACTTGTTCTATTTTGAAAATAGAAAACGAAGATGTTTTGATTAAAGCCCAAAAAAAGATTCCTTTTGAAATCGTTCCTATAACTTTATCGAATGTAGAACAATTACCGACGAAGATAGAAGGAACGATTTGCGTGTTGCCAAATGTGTATTACGAAGGCTTTTTTATTGCCAAAATTAAAAAAATTTAAAAAGATATTTTTGTTTGAAATAAGAATATGATAAACTATAAATAAAAAGAGGGTGAAATCAGTGATTAGAGAAGAATATTATAAACTGTATAATGGTGTGGAGATTCCTAAAATAGGATTTGGAACATGGCAATCCAAAGATGGAGAAGAAGCATATAATGCGGTTTTATGGGCTTTAAAATACGGATATCGCCATATTGATACGGCATATGTTTATGGAAATGAATCTAGTGTTGCCAAAGCGATAAAAGATTCCAATATCAATAGAGAAGATATTTTTATTACTACGAAATTACCTGCTGAAATTAAATCTTATGCCGGTGCAATGGAATATTTCGAAAAATCATTAAAAAATTTACAAACCGACTATATGGATCTATATTTAATTCATGCTCCTTGGCCATGGGATAATGTCGGTGGAGATTACACAGAAGGAAATATAGAGGCTTGGAAAGCATTGATTGATCTTTATAATGCCAAAAAAGTTCGTTCCATTGGCGTATCAAATTTTCATCAGGAACATATTAAATCTTTAATTGAGACCACAGGAGTAAAACCGATGGTTAATCAAATCCGTTTTTTTATAGGGAATACACAAGAAGAAATTACAAAATACTGTCAAAAAAATGATATTTTAATCCAAGCCTACTCTCCTTTGGCAACCGGAGAGTTGGTAGATAATCCAAAGGTTAAAGATATGGCGTTGAAATATAATACGAGCATAGCCAAAATTTGTTTACGATACTGTATTCAAAGAAATACTTTGCCTTTGCCGAAATCTACACATGAGTTTAGAATTAAGGATAATTTAGATATAGATTTCGTAATTTCAGATGAAGATATGGAATACTTAAATCATTTATATCACATCGCTTCTACAAGACCATATAGAAGTTGATTTTTGCTAAAATTTTAAAAAAATAAGCAAAAAAAATGTCAAAAAATAAAAAAAATTGTAAAAAAATGCAAAATGCGAATCGTATTGCGTGGCAATATGGTTCACAATCATAGATAATATGATTGGTGATGATTATGACAAACGAAGAATGTTTAAAGGAAATTTTAATTACAAAGGAACAACTAGCTACAAAAGTTAAAAGTTTAAGAAAAGAGAAAAGTCTTTCTCAAGAAGATTTAGAAGAATGCTGTAATATTTCGAGAAGAAATATTGGGTATATCGAAAATGCTCAAGTAGATATTAAACTGTCTACCTTGATAAAATTATGCCAAGGTTTAAATGTTAAATTATCGGAACTTTTGAACTTTTCAGACTTAGATTAAGAATCATTTTTTAAAAGAATTATCTCAATCTGTGCATTGAGATTTTTTGTGTTGGAAGGGGTTATTATGAAAAAATTAATATTAATAGGGGGCGACTTGGCGGGTGGAAAATCGGAATTTTCCAATCGGCTGGGGAAAAAATTTAAAATAACGGTGATTAACAAAGATCGAATAAAAGAAATTTTGGGAGATACTATAATTGTAAACAATCGAGAAGAAAATAAAAAATTATCTGTAATTTGTTTTCAGTTGATGAAATATCTTTTGGAAAAAAATGAAGGGAATCTTATTTTGGAATCCAATTTTAAAGACTATGAAATGAAAGAACTTAAAGTGTTATGTGATTCGTTGCGATATGATGTATTATCTTTCAAATTGATTGGAAATGATGAAGTCCTTCATAAGCGCTTTATTAAGCGATTAGGGGAAAATAGACATTATGTTCATAAATCACAAGATTTTAGTAAATTGGAGGATTTTCGAAAAACATTGGAAGAATTGAGAAAAGTAGAATATATTGGGAAATATATCGAAATAGATTGTAGTGATTTTCGCTATCAAAATGACGAAAAAATATTAGAATGTGTTGCGAAATTTTTGAATAATTAAAAAGAAATTTGAAGAAGAAAATGTTAGTTTATAATGATTTTCTTTAAAAAAATAAAAAAAATGTTGACTTTGTAATTTTAAAGTGGTATTATTAATGAGCGTGTGAAAACACGGAAATAGGTCTTTGAAAACTGTATATGACGCGAAAAAGACAGCAGAGAGAAGAAGTCAAGGAAATAAAAAACAA
>CANQDJ010000003.1 GCA_947592005.1 uncultured Anaeroplasma sp. | reverse complement strand
ACAATTTGGTAAATAGGGTACCCCCTAATTTGGTAAATACCCCATTCCCCCTTGACCCCCTAAAAAGTTAAAGGGCCGAATTATGTGGATGCCACAACATATCAATAAATCCTTCAACCATTTCTTCTGCCTCTGAATCCATTGTTGTAGGATCAATATAAGATATTTCTACTACATTTGTAACATAAACCAAATAAGAACCCAATTCTTCATCAAATGCAGTATCCAAATCAAACTCAGGATCATCATTACCACCGAATAAATTCTTTAAGAATCCACTTATAACTTCAGATCCCATAGCAACCTCTTTAACATCGGCAAACATCAAATCAACAAGTGCACTCAATCCAAGTTCTTCATCTTCTATAGAAACTTTAAAGTTTTTAACTACAGCCAACGCTTGGATAAGATCTTCTGCCGTAGGTCTTTCATCGGCAAACATTAAAGATAATATTCCTTTAATGTCTTCTTTACTAATCTCATTTGTTATTCTTTGAATATTCAATAAAACATTCTTATATTGTTCAGTAAAATCATGTTCTTCTTCTAAAAAATCAGCAAGAAGTGTCTTATAATTTTGGTATTGTGTTATTTTTTCTTCAAGAGTATTTATATAGTCTAATTGATTTTCTATAGATTGAAGTTCAAAATTGGCCATTTCTAAATTATCTTGAATCTCGCTAATTTGAGAATCCAAAGTATTATATTCTTCTTCTTCTTCCGGAGATCTCGCTGGGTTATCTCTCAATTCTTCCCAACGCTGGATGGATGACGTCAAAATATCAATTTGTTCTTGGAGATATTCTTTGGCGGATTCAAGATTGTCGGAAGTCATATCTTCTAATTGTTCTTCTATCATTGAGATATTTAAATCTAAAAACATGTCACCTAAGATAGAAACAAAATCTTCTAAATGTTCCGCAAGAAATTCAATTTCGTCGGCAGAAAGATTGGAAACCATAGATAAATATGTATTATACTTATCCGTTAAAATAACTAATTGTGCTTCGTTAGAAAGTGCTTCATCCTCATCAGTTAAATTTTCAGGATCTTCGTTCAACCACTTCACATATATTTCAGCAGAAAGAGTTTCTATATCCTTAGCACTGCTAATTTCAAAAATCTTTACAATCGTATCATAATTTTCAGGTGTGATATAATCTATCGCAATATCCAATGGTAATCCACTAAGATCAGCACCAATCATACCACTTAAATTACCTAATATCATAGGAAGTAAACTCATAGCAGAAGCATATATTTGATTCTCTTCTAATCCTTGTAATGTTTCACCCATATGGCAAATGGCTGTTTTAATATCAGCCTTTTTCAAATCGGCTATAACCAAATCACGAATTACCTTATCTGCATACGCTTTTCTAAAAGCAACTTTTAAATCATCATTCTTCAAATAATCATTATCTTCAAAATATGTATCTGCATCTAAGATAGGTTCTAAAGCATTATCCGTTATGGAAGCATATATTTGATTAGCCACACTACATACATCTTTCAATATATCATTCAAGCCATCAGTAATTTCTTTCAAACTTGCCTTAATCTTTGTTCTTACTTCCGGTGTATAAGATGTTTCAGTTGCAGGATCTAATGTATAAATCATTTCCAATACATCTTCATCAGCATCGTCAATAAGTACTTCACCTAATCCATTTACAAATTCAATCATATTGTCGATATCTTCATTTGTCGGCATAACTTCATCTATTTGAAGTTTGATTTCACTATAAAGACTAAGCAATTCGTCTAATGTCAATTCGACTTCAACTTTTGTAGTATATTTACTGAATTTTTCTTTTACTTGATTTAAAGCCTCATTACTTTGAATCATAGCAAGTTTAAATATAGTTTCAAAACTTGTAACCATATCATCAAAGTTTTCTTCTAAATAAGTAACACCTTTTTTATCTGTCGCAGTCGCATTGATTTTATTATAAGATAAAGATAATTTAACCTTGTTATAATATGCATTGACAAGTGCTACTTTATGAACAGATGCACCACAATTTCCGGCAGTAACTTCCAAAGAACTTATTGCCTCTTGTTTGGTAATATCATTCTCTTCCAAAAACTCATTGAAATCTGCCTTAGCAGATGTCAAATCTTCTCCGGTCAATTCAAAAACTTCTCCGAAGAACATATCTACCACGTCGTTAAAATCTTCATCAGACGCATCTGTACCAATCATAATAGATTTTCCATCGGAAACTTCCCCTTGTTTTGTATCATTATATCCATATACGGTAATTTCCAATTTTACTCCATTATGGGCACTAACATAATCTTCGCTTAAAACTAATTTTGCTTCACTGCAATTAAAAATACTTCCATTAATATTTACAATGTATCCTGTCGCATTCGTTGCTGCATTCCATGAAACCGTTCTACTAGCCGCATCAAACGCTACACCATCTACCTTAGAAACATCTTTATTTGTAGGGGTTGACGGATTACTTGGGTTACTTGGATTGCTAGGATTACTAGGATCGGAAGGATTCGAAGGATCCTCTACTGGTGGATTTTCCGGTTCTTTCGTCTTGTCTTTTTTACAAGAAGCCAATGATAAACCGGCACCAATGGCAAATAATAAAGCCAAAGCTCTCTTTTTCATAAATACTTTTTCCTCCTAAAAGTTTAATTTGCAAATTTTTTTGCATTACTATTATACTATTTGCATTACTATTATACTATATGATAAGCATTTTTGTCAATGAATAATGATATTCAGTGCCTATATCGGCTTTTTAACCGTTTAAAATTCAAACACTATACGGTTTTATGCATAATTATTGAATTTTATTCGACATGTTTTTTAATGATTTTGGTTTTTTTAAATAAATACTATATACTATTATTTCTTTGTAGAAAAATGTTCTTTCTCATATTCACAAACATCTTCTATAGTTATAGTTTTATTTGAAGGAGAGTCATATGTTCTAACTGCTTGTATTTCATAAAGAGATTCCAAAAGATTTCTCACTTCTCTTGCGTTCGCAAATGGTTTCCCATATATTTCTGCTCTATTTTTTAAAACGACTAATATTTCTCTAACTTTCGATAATGCCGCATTAGAAATAGTATAATTCTTTTTACCTAACATAAATTTGGCAATTTCTATCAATTCTTCTATCGAATAATCCGGAAAGTCCAAATTTCGATTGATTCTTGATCTAAATCCTGGATTAGAATCTAACATTTCATTCATTTCTTTTTTATAACCGGCTAAAATTACACAAAACTTTCCACGATAATCTTCCATATCTTTTAATAATGCCGCTATTGCTTCACTTCCATACTGATTGAAATCATTTTTCCCTGAGGCTAATGCGTAAGCCTCGTCAATAAATAGAACGCCTCCCATAGCCTCTTGAATTTTTTGGTGTGTTTTAATGGCAGTTTGTCCAAGATATTCAGCAATAAGACCAGAAGAATCGGTTTCAATAAATTTATCCTCCGGTAATATTCCCTCTTCATATAATATTTTTGCAACTATACGGGCAACTTGAGTTTTTCCGGTTCCAGGATTTCCATAAAAAATCATATTTAGATTGATTTCAGTCGGTTCATTTTGAAATTTATGAAGAATAGCCTTTAATCTCAATATTTCTCTCTTTATTTCATTTAATCCAATTAACTTATTCAATTCCATTTGAGAAGTTGCCTTTGATGGATTTTTTACGGAAGTCGATGAAGTGATTACCTTTTGTTGGTTTACATTTGGATTAACACAGGCGATTCTTATCGCATTATTATCATATAAATACTGATAAAATATATTTAAGGCTTCCGTTAAAACCTTGTAAAATTTTTCCTTATCATTTTTATTATATTCATTGCCGGCTAATGCACCCAATACTCCACCAACTATTAGTCCCAACGTTCCAAACAAATGGCCACCCAAAATGGATCCGCCCACTCCAAAACCGACGGCTTTTCCTACACCGCTTAGTTTAGAACAAACATTATATATATTTTGATATTGAGCATTTGTTAACTTATAATTTTTAATATATGAATTTGTATTTCTTACAGCATAATCTTGAATAATATTGGCGTTTATACAAATAAGAGCATAACTAATATCTACAAGATTTGGATTTTCTTTTTCAAATACATTTATAGCGTATTCTTTCCCCCTATTAAACGCTGTTTCTGTACAAAAATTCACTCTCGCCTCCGCAAGTATTCCCTGAACTTCTTCTTTCAAATTACTATAACGCATTCCCTATACAACTTCTTTCTTTTTTCTTTTCAGTTGATTTTTACTTTATTCTCCTTAGGTGTTTTATAATTGTAGTACACCTATTAATCTAATAAACGTATCTTTTAAATTGATTGATACAAATATTTAATTGAAAAAAGGTGTTTATGATGTTAAAATAAGACTATAAAATACAAAATTCGACCATCTATTAGATTAATGGGTGGTCATTTCTGCTTTTCAATCTATATACAAAATAAAAAAGGTTAATGTATTGTTTTTAAAAAACATTTTTCATTAACCTTTTCTCTTATTTGATTTGGAGGCCCCGATCGGATTCGAACCAACGATCAAGCAGTTGCAGTGCCATGCCTTACCACTTGGCTACAGGGCCGTTTCAATAAGCGTTATTATTATATCAAACGACCTACATATTGTAAACCCCCATTTTATATTTTTTATCTTTTTTGGCACTCTATTATTGACAGTGCCAAAAATAGTGGTATAATAATGGTGTATAGGAAATATACTATACAATAAGGAGGGATAAAATGATGAATCAAGAATATCAAAATGAAGAAAATGTATTAGAAAAATACGGTCGTGATATTGTTGCGTTAGCCAAAGCCGGAAAAATCGATCCTGTAATCGGGAGAGATGAAGAAATTCGAAGAATTATTAAAATTTTATCAAGAAAAACAAAAAACAATCCCGTTCTAATCGGTGAACCCGGTGTCGGTAAAACGGCTATCGTAGAAGGATTGGCGAAACGTATTGTTGCCAATGACGTTCCTTCTTCTCTAAAAAATAAAACCATATTCGAATTGGATATGGGGGCGTTGGTTGCCGGAGCGAAGTATCGGGGAGAATTTGAAGAGCGATTAAAGGCTGTTTTAAATAAAGTAAAAGAATCCGAAGGAAACATCATTATGTTTATCGATGAAATTCATTTAATCGTAGGAGCGGGAAAATCCGATGGTGCATTAGACGCTTCCAATATGCTAAAGCCTATGCTTGCCAGAGGCGATTTACATTGTATTGGTGCTACCACTCTTAAAGAATATCGAGAATATATCGAAAAAGATTCCGCTTTAGAGCGTAGATTCCAAAAAGTTATAGTCAGCGAACCTACTGTTGAAGACACCATTTCTATATTAAGAGGAATCAAAGAGCGTTTTGAACTCCATCATGGTGTAACCATTCAAGATAACGCTATCGTCAGTGCCGCAACTTTATCCAATCGATATATTACCGATCGGTTTTTACCGGATAAAGCCATTGATTTAATTGATGAAGCGTGTGCTTCTTGCCGAATGGAAATCGACTCTAAACCTACGGAATTAGATGATGCAGATCGTAAAATCGCTCAACTGAAAATCGAACAAATGGCACTAAAAAAAGAACAAGATCCGGTGTCTAAAAAACGGTTGACGGTTATCGAAAAAGAATTAAATGATGTAGAAAATGAAGCCAAAGAATTAACAGAAAAATGGCAGAGTGAAAAAAAAGAAATTGCCAAATATAAAGAATTGAAAAAAGAATTGGATGCTGCCAAATTTCAATTAGAAAAAGCCTTCAACGAAGGCAATTACCAAAAAGCGTCCGAATTACAATATTCTGCTATACCGAAATTGGAAAATCAAATCAACGAATATCAAAGCAAATCTAAAGAAAATGCTCTTTTATCCGAAACAGTTACAGAGGAAGCCATAGCCGAAGTCGTAGCAAAATGGACGAATATCCCTATTTCCAAATTAATGCAAGGAGAAAGAGAAAAAATCTTAAATCTTGCCGAAACTTTAAAAGAAAGAGTAATTGGTCAAGACGAAGCCGTTGAATTGATTTCCAACGCTATTATTCGGCAACGTGCTGGAATCAAAGACGAATTTCGTCCTATCGGTTCCTTCCTGTTCTTAGGTCCTACCGGAGTAGGAAAAACCGAATTGGCGAAAGCATTGGCAGATGCCTTATTCGATAGCGAATCCCATATTATTCGTATCGATATGTCCGAATATATGGAGGCACACAGTGTCGCTAAATTGATCGGTGCCCCTCCGGGATATATCGGTTATGACGAAGGTGGACAACTGACGGAAAAAGTAAGACGAAATCCGTATTCTATCGTTTTGTTTGACGAAATCGAAAAAGCCCATCACGATGTATTTAATCTATTATTACAAATTTTAGATGATGGTAGATTATCCGATTCTCAAGGTAGAACCGTAGACTTTAAAAATACGATTATTATTATGACATCCAATTTGGGAAGTGAACTTCTTCTTTCCCATTCCGATGAAAAATATAATAAAGTTCAAGCCATTTTAAAACAAAATTTCAAACCGGAATTTTTAAATAGAATTGATGAAATTATATTCTTCAACCCACTTAACAAAGATGTTCAATTACAAATCGTTACTAAATTATTAAGAAATTTGGATTATCGATTAATCGCTCAAGGAATACAAGTTACCTTTACCGATGCGTTAAAACATTATATTTTGGATCAAAGTTTCGACGAAGAATACGGGGCAAGACCTGTAAAACGATTTATCCAAAGATATATCGAAACATTCTTGGCAACCAAAATCATTCGGGGAGAAATGAAACCAGATATACCATATGTCTTAGATGCTTTACAGAATGAATTAAGGCTTCTTATAAAATAAAATATATACTCAAAGAGTACTGCTTTTTCAAACATAAAGCAGTACTCTTATTTTTACTATAATAAAAAAATCTCTCCATATTTTATATGAAGAGAACATTACTTAAAACTATTAAAAACTAATATTTAAGTGTCCAAAGATAGCCAACACTGCAAATACGATAAACAAAACTTCCAAAACCAATTTTAAAATCTTCGGAAATTTCGCAGAAGATATCCAAATCCACCCTGCAAT
Organism: uncultured Anaeroplasma sp.; assembly: GCA_947592005.1. Lineage (GTDB taxonomy): Bacteria > Bacillota_I > Bacilli_A > Acholeplasmatales > Anaeroplasmataceae > Anaeroplasma. The sequence continues at coordinate 66,020 of CANQDJ010000003.1, read as the reverse complement.
AACCGCCGCAAACGTCAAAATAATACCTGCAACAGTAGAAATCTTTGACAAAAATCCCCATTGTGCATCTATCAATCCCAAAGCCCAAACAAGACCATTACACATAAGAGCGACGAATGCACAAAGACCCATAATCCAAAATATAATATTCCCTTTTTTCATAATATTTTCACCTCAAAAATATTATACTACAAAAAGAAAATATTACAACAAACTATTTTCCCCGAGTTTTACATTCATGTATAAAAGCGAGGCTATCAAATTAGCCCCATTTTTTCATACTCTTCGCTTCTATTTATCGTTACATCAATAAGCTACATATCCTTTTTATAATTTCTTACCAAAATTCTTTTACTTTTAGTTGGGAGTAAAACCTATTCATTTAAAATCTCTACCAATAAATTCAAATCCAACGAATTTTTATCAAAAACTGTCAAATGATACTCACAAATTTTTTCTTCTCGTAAATAAACTTCCAATACAGCATCAGAAGGTAAAAGTTTAAATTTGATTCGAACTTGTTCATATTCCTTTTCCTTTAAAGGCAGAACAATATCTCGATCTACATATAAATAATATGTAACATTCATTTTTGTATCATAAATACCTTTTTTAAAAATAGGAACAAAATCATATCCATTTAATGAATTAACCAATAACCGATGATAGTCCCAATCATCACTTCTGTTTATTGTTACAACAATAACGTCCATATTCCCTTTTTTATAATTACTTACCAAAATTCTTTTACTTTTCTTCGTATATCCCGTCTTACCCCAAACAAACAACTCATCTTTTTGAACCAATTTATGTTTATTCACCCATACATAACTCATTTTATCCGTATTACACCGATATGTATGTGTAGAGGCTATAGCCAAAAATGTTTCATTCTTCGCCGCATAACAACTCAATAAAGCCATATCATAGGCAGTAGAAAGATTATATTCCCTTTCGTCCAATCCGGACGCATTGGCAAAAACAGAATTCTTCATTCCTATTTTTTTTGCCGTTTCATTCATTAATCCGATAAATTCTTCACTATTATGCTTACTTAAAGCCGATGCGGCATCATTGGCACTCCGTAACATTAAAGCATATAACAAATCCAATCGTTTAATTTTTTCTCCTTCTTGCAGATAAACTTTAGATCCCACTTCATTTACATCATTCTTTGTTACAATTACTTCTTCTTCTAAATTATAATTTTCTATTACCGTAATGGCTGTCAATATTTTGGCAGTAGAGGCAACCAAAAATGAAGAATGAATATTACTCATTTCCAAAACTCGTTTGGAACTCGTTTCCATAACAATATAACTCGAATTGTTATTTGCCACTGTTCCGGAAGTAGTAAATAAAAGGAATATAGGCAGTATAAACAGAAAAGAAATCTTTTTAATCTTACGCAAAAGAATCACCTATTAATTTTATGAATAAAAAAAACAATTCATACTACAATCAAAAAAATAAAAACAAAAAAAGCGAAACAATTATAATTGTATCATTCCGCTTTTAACTAACATTATGATTGCCTGAGTTCTACTAGTTACTCCTAACTTCCCAATCACATTGGATATATGATTTCTAACCGTCTTTTCGCTAATTTTTAATTCTTCCGCAATTAATTTGGTTGTCTTATTATCTATTAAGAGTTTAAAAATTTCTAGTTCTCTCGGTGTTAAAAAATGTTGATTCATAAAAAGTTTATGGACCTCCAATACTTACATTACTATAATATGTAAATTTGGAATATTTGGAAACTGCCAAAAGAATAAATACCGGTTTTAAAGTGTGTTTTTTATCAATTCTTCATAACTTTTAATAGATAAATCTCTAGCCGCAATATCAAATACCGTTCGGCAACCACATTCTTTTCTGGCATTTAACCGATAGGCCGCTCTCGCATAAGCGACGAGTACACTTCCCGTAAATTCCGGATTGGAATCCAATTTTAAATTATATTCTATGATATGATTATTTTCTAAATCAAACCCTGTTTTTCCCGTATGTATAACAAAGCCTCCATGAGGAATACCGCTATGATTTTGATGTAATTCTTCTAAACTTACAAAATGAACCGTCGTATCATAATCGGCAAAATAATTCGGCATTTCTTTGATTTCTTTTTCAATCCGTTGTTCCTCGCTTTTATTTTCTGCCACCACGAAGCACTCTCTAATATGTTTTTGGCGAGTTGTCAATTCCGGATTTTCTCCGTTTCGAACCTTTTCTAGAGCCTCTTCTACCGGTATAGTATATTGTCTTGCGTCCACAACGCCTTTTATTCTGCGAATAGCATCACTATGTCCTTGACTGACCCCTTTTCCCCAAAAGGTATATACTTTGCCATTCGGTAAAATGGCTTCCATCATCGCCCGATTCAAAGAAAACATTCCCGGATCCCAGCCGGTAGATATAATCGCAATCTTGCGGGACTCTACCGCATTCTTATCTACCTTTAAAAAATGTTCGGCAACCTTTGCGTGTGTATCAAAAGAATCCACCACGTTAAAATCTTTAACGATTTCTGGAGTTTGCCAAGGCAAATCCGTCGCACTACCGCCACATAAAATCATCACATCGATTTGATCTTTAAATTTTTTCATTTCTTCTATTTTATAAACTATACCTTTTTTCGTCTTAGGTTGAATCTCTTTCGGATTTCTTCTTGTAAAAATACCAACCAATTCCATATCTTCATTTTGTTGAATCGCCGATTCAACTCCTTTTCCCAAATTTCCATAACCGCATATTCCAACTCGTATCATTTTTCTATCCTCCATTTATTTAAGTATATCATACCTTTTAATCTCTTTCCAATATTAAAATTTCTTCTGTTCCAAAGCCAATAATTGTTGTTTAACCGACAACCCCAAAGCGAATCCCGTTAAAGATCGATTGGAGCCGAGAACTCTATGGCAGGGAATGGCAATAAGAATCGGATTCTTATGACAGGCATTTCCCACCGCTCGATATGCGTTGGGATTACCGATATATTCGGCAATCTCTTTATACGATTTTGTTTCTCCGTAAGGAATAGTTTTTAATGTTTTCCATACTTTTTGTTGAAATATTGTTCCTTTTGGGTTTATTTCAAAAGAAAAAACAGTTAATTTACCATTAAAATATTCTTCTAGTTCCTTTTTCACTTTAAAAACAAAATCATTCGGATATTCTTTTTCTTTTTTCATATGGTATTTTATTCCGATAACTTTATTATCTTCACTTTCTATAAACAAAATACCGATTGGACTTTCGTAATTTAAACTATATATCATACTATCCCCAAAAAAATAAGGCATCAAATGCCTTATATTTTTATTAATCTAATGTAGATAACTTCTCCAAAAACTTGGAATCCAATGAATTCTTCAAAGGCGTTTCTCTCTTTGAAACTTCAACCATCGCTTTGGTTTTATTCGCTGTAGCAATCGTTCCTGCACCGCTGACACAACCCATAGGACAAGCCATACCTTCTAATAAATATCCATCGTATTTCCCTGTCTTGGCCATCTCCAACATTTTCTTACAATTATGTAATCCTTTGGCAGATTCAATTTTTATCTCTCGATTTGGTTCCAACCGCTTAATCGCATTTACTACCGCTTGGGCAACTCCACCCGATACGGCAAAACCACGACCGTCCGCCGTCGTTTCGTTTTTCAAAGGTTTTTCTACCAACGTATTAAAATCTACCTTTTTCGCAACGAACATTCCCATTAATTCTTCAAAAGTTAAAACAAAATCGACATCGCTTCGTACACTTTTTCTAGTTGCCTCCAACTTCTTGGCAGAACATGGTCCTATAAAAACCACTTTACAATTCGGATATTTTTTCTTTACCAATCGAGCCGTTAAAACCATCGGAGTCAAAGCCATTGAAATATTATCTTTAAATTCCGGAAACTCCGTCTTTGCCATAACAGACCAACTTGGACAACAAGAAGTACCCATAAACTTTAACTTATCCGGAACTTCTTTCAAAAAATCCTGTGCTTCTTGAATCGTACATAAATCCGCACCGATAGAGACTTCAAACACACCATCGAATCCCAACTTACTCATTGCGTCATCGATTGTTTTCAAATTCACTTTCGGTCCAAATTGTCCGATAAATGCCGGTGCCATTATCGCATATACTTCCACATCGCTTTTGATTGCCTGAATTACTTGAAATAATTGTGATTTATCCGCAATCGCACCAAATGGGCAATTTACAATACACATTCCGCAACTTACACATTTATCATAATTGATTTTGGCTCTTCCATTTTCATCGGATTCAATGGCGTTCATACCACAAGCCTTTTCACATGGACGCTCCCGATGAACAATCGCTTGATATGGACAAACATCTAAACATCTACCACATTTAATACATTTACTTTGATCGATAATTGAACGACGATTCACTATCCGAATCGCATCTTTCGGACATACATTGGCACAAGGATTGGCCAAACAACCGACACAGTTATCCGTAACGAAATAAGAATCTTCGGGACAAGCATTACAAGCAAAGTCAATAACATTTACAAGAGGTGGTTCATAATACCTATCGGTTCGAATGGCGTCTTCAATTCCTTTCGATATGGGAGCATGTTCGTCCGCACTACGAACCGGCAAACCGATTGCCAATCGAAGTCTTTCCGCTACAATCGCTCTTTCCAAAAATATAGATTCTCTGTATTTTGCCTTTCCTTTTAACATCTTATAAGGGATTTCTTCTATTCGGGAATAATCTCCTCCCTCATAAGCCAATCTGGCAACTTCTTCAAAAACTTGTCGTCTTATTTTTATTAATGATGCATACGAATCTAGCATACTCTATCCTCCTGTTTCTCTACTTATATTATTATACAAGGAAGTAAAAATAATTGCAATCTTTCTTTTTTACAGATAAAAAACCTCAATATTTTTTGGCAATATTGAGGTTTTATTTATTCATTACTTCTTTTTATTGTAAAATCCTTCCTCATGAGGATTCGGATATTTCTCTCGTTTGGAATTGTATTTTGTATGAAGAAGTTTATGGGCAAGAGGAGAACCAGGCTCTCCTAAGAAATCATTATATAAAGTAATAATATCTTTATTCAAATGTGATCTTCTTACTGCCTTAAACTTATCTTTATCATATAATACTTGAGCCCGTTTTTGAATATAAGTTTGTAAAATATCGTCCTCTTCATTCGGTAAGAATAATTCTTTAACAAACGGTTGACCGCCACCATTGACACAACCACCCGGACAACCCATAATTTCAATGAAATCATATGGAGATTCACCGGCTTGAATTTGGTCTAACAATATTTTAGCATTTTTCATTCCGCTGGCAACACAAATCTTATATTTTTGATGATTGATTTCCAATTCGGCATCTTTAATTCCTTTTAAACCTCGAACGGCAGTAAATTCAACCGGTTCTAATTCTTCTCCTGTTAAAATATGATATGCCGTACGAATTGCCGCTTCCATAACACCACCGGTAACTCCGAAGATAACACCGGCACCAGTATATTCTCCGATTAAATCATGATCGAATTCTTCATTCGGAAGTTTCTTCCAAGTAATACCCGCACGACGAATCAATTTGGCAAGTTCCCGAGTCGTCAATACAACATCGACATCGGCAATCCCGTCTACCGCATTATCCGGACGTTTGTTTTCATACTTCTTCGCAATACAAGGCATAATGGATACCACACAAATCTTAGAACGATCGATATTATGTTTTTCAGCGTAATATGATTTTACAATAGCACCAAGCATCTGATGTGGGGATTTACAACTAGATAGATGTCCGATTAAATTCGGATAATAATATTCTATAAAGTTAACCCAACCCGGACTACAAGAAGTAATCATCGGAGATGTTCCTTTGGTAGATAATCGTTTAATCCATTCGTTTGCTTCTTCCATAATGGTTAAATCCGCACCGAAATTCGTATCGAATACACGATAGAATCCCAATCGATGCAATGCCGCAACCATTTTTCCTGTACAACTGGTCCCTATCTTTTCACCGAATTCTTCTCCGATCGCCGCACGAACGGCAGGAGCGGTTTGAACAATGACATATTTTCCTTCCGCAAACGCCTGATCCAACTTATCAATTTCGCTTTGTTCCATCAAAGCCCCCGTAGGACATACATTTACACATTGACCACATTGAATACAAGGGACTTCCGCAAAAGACCGATTGGCAGATGGACTAACAATCGTATCGAATCCTCTCTTTTCAAAACCTAATATACCCAATCCTTGTTCTGCCTTACAAGTTTCCACACATCTTCCACATAAAATACATTTAGATGTATCCCGAATCAATCCCGGTGCCAAATTGTCGTATGTAGTCGGTGTCTTTGCCCCTACATAAACATCAGGTCTTGCCCCGACGATTCGAGAAACTTCCAACAATTCACATTGTCCGTTTTTAGAACAAGATTGACAATTCATAGAGTGATTGGATAACAACAATTCCACACTGGTTCTTCTCGCTTCAATTGCCATAGGATCATTGATTAAAATATCCAATCCTTCACTAACCGGATATGCACAACTCGGCACTAAACGATTTTGACCTCTTAATGCTACCAAACATACACGGCAAGAAGCCAAAGAACATCTTCCGTTCTTCCATGAACATAAAGAAGGAATATTATAGCCACAAGCCCTTGCAGCCTGTAAAATCGTTAATGAATCATCTACTTTAAAACTACGACCTTCAATTTTAATATTTACATTAGCCATATATATTTCTCCTTACTATCCTTTATGAACTGCCCCAAATTTACAAGCAGAGTAACAACTACCACATTTAATACATTTTGCATGGTCAATAACAAACGGTTCTTTACCAACCACACCATGAATCGCATCAACCGGACACCCTCTTGCACACAAAGAGCATTTTTTACATTTATTCGGATCGATTGTATATTCAATCAAATCTTTACATACACCTGCATCACATTTTTTATCAATAATATGACGCATATACACTTCTTTAAATTTAGATAACGTCGATAAAATCGGATTGGCTGCCGTTTGACCCAAACCACAAAGACTACCTGCCTTAATAGAATGAGATAAACTATCCAACCGATCGATATCTTCTAAAGTAGCCGTACCATTGGTAATCTTAGTCAAAATCTCCAACAACCGCTTTGTTCCGATACGACATTGAGAACATTTACCGCAAGATTCATCACAAATGAATTCCAAATAGAATTTAGCAACATCAACCATACAGTTATCTTCGTCCATAACGATAGCACCACCACTACCCATCATAGAACCTTTGGCAATCAAATTATCGTAATCAATAGGAGTATCCAACTCATTGATTGTTAAACAACCACCGGACGGACCACCGGTTTGAATTGCTTGAAACTTTTTATTATTCGGAATTCCACCACCGATATCATAAACCAATTCTCTTAAAGTCGTTCCCATAGGTACTTCTACCAAACCGACATTCTTTACTTTACCACCCAAAGCGAAAACCTTAGTTCCTTTGGAACGTTCCGTACCAATCTTGGCAAACTCGTCCGCACCGACACGCAAAATATACGGAACATTGGCAAACGTTTCAACATTATTGATAATCGTCGGCTTTCCCCATAAACCGGATACGGCAGGGAAAGGTGGACGAGGTCTTGGCATTCCTCGTTTTCCTTCAATAGAATTTAACAACGCCGTTTCTTCTCCACATACAAAAGCACCGGCTCCCAAACGAATATGTAAATGAAAACTGAAATCCGTTCCCAAAATATGCTCACCCAATAAACCGGCTTCTTCCACTTGACGGATTGCCACTCTTAACCGATTTACCGCTACCGGATACTCAGCACGAACATAAAAGTATCCATTTTGAGCCCCAATGGCATATCCGGCAATCATCATACCTTCAATAACACTTATCGGGTTTCCTTCCAATATAGAACGATCCATAAATGCTCCCGGATCGCCTTCATCACCGTTACAAACAACATACTTCACATCATTTTGTTGATTTAACGCAAATTGCCATTTCTTACCTGTCGGGAAACCACCGCCTCCACGACCACGAAGACCGCTTTTTGAAATTTCATCGACAACCTCTTGTGGTTTCATAGATAAAGCCTTACGCAAAGCCTTAAAAGCATCATATCCAAAAGCCTCTTCGATATCCTCCGGATTGATTCTTCCACAACCATGTAACGCAATACGCATTTGTTTTTGATAGAATGGAATATCTTCCTGTCGTTGACATTTTTGATTGGTATTCGGATCAACATACAATAAATCTTCCACGATTTTATTCTTTTGGATATCCTCTTCGATAATCCGCTTTACATCAGAAACCTTTACCGCATGATACAACGTATCTTCCGGATAAATCTTAACAAACGGACCTTGAGAACAGAAACCGAAACAACCAACAATATTTACATCGACCTTATCCTCTAAATGCAATTCTTTAATCTGTTTTTTAAATTCTTCCAATATTTCATGAGAATTGGAAGACAAACAACCTGTACCACCACATATCGTAATAGAACGTTTCCCGTTTTCTCCATTGAACTTTTTCGTCAATGACTCTGTACAGGCTTCTATTTTCTTATTCAATTCTTTTTCATTCTTAATCATACATTTATTTGTTCCCATGGTCTACTCCATTTCCTTATTTCGATATTCTTCAATAATATTTCCGACATCGGATAATTTAACCTTAGGATAAACCTTACCATTAATAGATATAGCCGGTGCGATACCACAAGCCCCAATACAACGTAAACCATCTAAAGTAAATAAACCGTCTTCCGTTGTTTGACCGATATTGATTTTCAACAATTCGCTAAACTTATCCAGCACATTTTGGCCACCTTTTACATAACAAGCCGTTCCGATACAAACTCCTATAACATATCTTCCCTTCGGTTTTAAAGAGAAAAAACTATAAAATGTTACAACACCGTAAATATCACTTACGGGAATACCGAGTTCACCGCTTATAACTTCTTGAACTTCCAATGGAATATATCCATACTCATTTTGAACGTCTGCCAACACAAGCATTAAAGGAGATGGTTCGTTTTTATATCTCGAACAAATCTCTTTGATTTGATTGACAGCCTCTTTTCTTAAAAACATTATAAATGCCCCCTTAATTTTAAGAAATTGCCTGATTTTTTATTAAAATAAAAAAGTATAATGAAAGCAATCCCTCATTCATTATACAATTTAATGGTTCTTTTTACAAGAATATTCATCATTTCTTTTTATTTTTATTATTTCTGTTTTTCAAAAATTGATTGAATCTCGGCCATACCAAAATCGCAACATCTAAAACAATCGCCACAGCGAAAATATACATTAAATTAAAACGATAAAAATAAACATAAAACGCTTCGGCAAGCGTCCATATAATCAAAGACGCAAAAACCAAATTCAATCGTTTTCTCCCAAACACCAAATTAATAGTCAATAACACCGCCGGTAACAACGGAATAAAAAACAACAACATTTTCAACCGACTGACTTCCAACTCTTTCATAAAGCTGGTCAATATCGTCAAACAAAGTGTAAAAATGATAATAAAGATAGACAAAACAAACAAACATCTATATCCGTTTTCTTTCTTTTGCATTCTTCTTTGCTCGTCCAAAGTTAAACCCATATCTTCATGTTCGGTAAATAAATATTGAATATCGACATGAAATAACTGTGAAATCTGATAAAGCATTTCCGCATCAGGCAAAGATTCTCCTCTCTCCCACTTCGAAATTGCCTTATCTGAATAATACAATTTTTCTGCCAAATCCGCTTGCGTCATTTTTTCCCTTTTTCGCAAGCCACATATATTTTGAGAAATTATTTTTCGAACATCTTTCTCTTCCATACATGTACCTCCCTACTTACAAAACAATTATATAATAAAATGACTTTTTTAACAATTTTTTTAATAAATAATTTATATTTCTACATTAATCTTCCTCTAAATGGAAATGAGTATAAACTTCCTTTGCCAAATTTTTCGGAATACCTGCCAACATAATTTCTTCTTCTGTCGCTTTTTTAATGGCATCGATCGTAATAAAATGCTTCAACAAAAGTTCCTTTCTCTTCTTCCCCAAACCGACAATACCATCTAATTGAGAAGAGAAAAAACCCTTCGCTTTACTACTTCTAAAAAACGATATCGCAAAATCATGTACCTTTTGAGAAATCTCTGCCAACAATAAGAAGACAGGATCATTTTTATCTAAAAAAATAAGATGCTCTTTATAAAATAAAGCCGTCGCTTTATGATGCGTATCTTTCTGTATCCCCGCTACCGGAATATCCAAATGAAGCGATGCCAAAACGTCCATCGCCGCATGAACCTGTATTTCTCCACCGTCCATAAGAATTAAATCGGGAAAAGATTCATTCTCCATCAATAGACGAAAATATCTTCGATAAATAACCTCTTTCATCGATTCATAATCATTTGCCCCGACAACAGTCTTAATATGATATTTTCGAAATAATTTAGGAGCCGGTTGCCCATCTATAAAACAAACCATCGCCGATACAGGATACTCTCCGAATAAATTGGAGTTGTCGAACGATTCGATTCGCTTCGGTGTGGGAATATCCAATAGTTTTCCCAAAGCCTCTACCGTTTCCATTTTCTTTAAGACTTGATTTCGATAAATATTCCTTTTATTTTCCAAATTAAATTTCGCATTGGCAACTGCCATAGACAAAATCTCTTTTTTCTTCCCCATTTTAGCATCTGTCAAAGAAATACCCAAAAGTTCAACAACCTCTTCCGAAGGAGAAACTCCTTCTATACTCAATTCTTTCGGTTTAGTATTGCATTCATAGAATTGATACAAATAATTCCATACTTCATCTTCTAAAGAATCATATAAATTAATAATAGTTTGATGATTTTGAACAATATTTCCCAATCTCGTAATAATAATATTAATAGAAATCTCATCATCGTCCTGATAAATTCCGATATAATCCCTACTCGTCAAATCATTAATGGAAATTTTCTGTTTGGCTATTGTATTCTCTATAGATTGAATCAAATCCCGATACTCTATCGCCTTTTCATATTCCATATTTTGAGAAGCATCATCCATATTCTTTCTTAACTTTTGCAAAATATCTTTCGCATCGCCATTTAAAAAACTTGCGATTTTATTCTTATAATCCGTATAATCGATTTTCTCTTTTACAATACAAGGAGCCAAACATTGATGCAAATGATAATACAAACATTCTTTATTAGGAATATGATAACATTTCCGCAACGGATACAGACGATTCAATAAATCAATCGTCGCTCTGGCAGCCTTAACATTCGGATATGGACCGAAATATCTCGCTTCTTTCTTCTTCCTTTGATTCCTTGTTACAATCAATCTTGGGTGTTCCTCATTGGTTATGGCAATATATGGATACGTCTTATCGTCCGTCAAACTAATATTATATTTGGGATCATATTCTTTAATCATATTGATTTCCAACACAAAGGCTTCCAATTCGGAAGAAGTAATAATATAATGAAAATCACAAATTTCACTTACCAACTTTGTGGTTTTGGCATTATGAGCCCCATGAAAATAACTTCTTACCCTATTCTTCAAATTTTTGGCTTTGCCGACATAAATGATTTGCCCATCTTTATCTTTCATTTGATAACAACCAGGTAAATCCGGCAATAACTTTAATTTTTCGGAAATGATCGACATAACACCTACTCCTTACCGTTCCCTATCTTCGCCAACAATTCCTTCAAAGGCAACCGCATTTTTTTCTTCTTATATCGAATCTTCATACCCGGATAATGAACACTCATTCGCAAGATTCCCTGATACATTTTACTTTTCTTAAACATATCTTTGACTTCTTCCAATCGGCTATCCATATAATCTTCCATTTTGATAAAAATTTTGGAAACTTTGATATTTTTCCAAGTAGATAATATCGTATCTACAACATACATAAACAAAACGACACCAAATAAAATATACCAAGCAACCGGATATGTATAAATTTGATTCAAAATAAAATTGACAGTCGGCTGTAACCCATAAAAAACAACCATCGTCAAAATACCGAACAACAAAGAATTTTTCAAACAAACTCTTCCTTTGATATTAAACTTATAATCGGAATAATCCCACCACCGCATATGAAAAATCAATTCCATAAAATAACTAGTCAAATATTCCAAAGTAGAAGTCAAAACCACTCCTAAAATAAAAACCAAATACCATAAATGTAATTCATATATCGGATTTAAAGCCAACAACAAAATAACCGCTCCATATCCGTATATCGGACAAATCGGTCCGTAAAGATACCCCCGATTCGTCAATTTTCGATTTCCTATCGAAACATAGACAACCTCACATAAATATCCCAAAAAAGCATAAATAATAAAAATAAAAAAATACCGAACAAACATACTCCTCCTAAAATGAAAAGTGGCTAACAAATCAAAATTAGCCACAGATTTCTACTTAAATGTCATTTTGGTTTTGCCAAGCAAGATTTCTTCAAGGGCTTGTCCTATCGGCTTTACACAAACACCATCTTCGGCAGAAGTCCAATTTTCTTCTTCGATAATTTTTGCACGTTTGGCCGCCACATAAGCCAATTTATATTTAGAATCAATCTTTTCTAACAACAAATCCACAGACGGATATCTCATACCATCATAATTCTTTTTATTCATTTCAATGCCTCCGAATTCTATTTATATTATATCACAAAATCTACGGTTTATCTATAGAATTATTATTTTCACCAATCATTTCCATATACGCATGAATCGAACGCTCCGTTTTAGCGTGTTCTGCCCGAATGATTGCCATAATCCGATCTGCCGCATTATTCACATCATCATTTACTACAATATAATCGTACAAATATGCCTTTTGAAATTCCCGATTCGCCTTCTCAATTCTTTGTTGAATCACTTCTTCCGACTCCGTACCCCGATTCCGCAATCGATCATACAACGCCTGTTTCCCCGGTGGAGCAATAAAAATCATAACACAATCCGGAACTTTATTCTTAACCTGTTGGGCTCCTTCAACCTCAATCTCCAAAACCACTTCATTTCCTTTATCTAATTGTTCATTCACCTTATCCAAAGGTGTTCCGTAATAATTCCCTACAAACTCGGCATACTCCAAAAATTTACCTTCTTTTATCTTTTGGGCAAATTCTTCTTTTTTAACAAAATAATAATCCACCCCATCTACCTCACCCGGTCGCATATCACGAGTAGTCATAGAAACACTATATGTCAAATTATGCTTCGGCATATTAAATAACGCTCTTCGCACCGTTCCTTTACCAACACCGGAAGGTCCGGATATAACAATTAAAAGTCCCCGATCATTTAATTTCATATTTGCACCTCATGAGAAAATTCTACCTTAATTCAGCGAATAAATCAATAGACTTATAACTTATCCACGCTTTCATAGACTGTGAAAATGCTTTCCATTATTTCCGTAAATACCTTCGGACAATCTTCATAAGAAGTTACACAATTATATTCCAAAAGAATTACACCATCTTTTACCTTTGCGGTAAAATATTTCGAAGCGACATTAAACGCATTGATTCGAAGAAGTTCTTTCACTCCCAAAGATTCTTCTACCTTACGGACATTGATTATAACTGACATCTCTTGTGTTTCTTCTATAATCTTAATATACGGAAAAACAGAATAAGAAAAGGCAGAAGCATATAATTCAAAAGTGATATATCCTTGTTCTTCCGTATAGGAAATATTTTGTTCTTCCAACGTTTTCAATATATTATCTCGAATTCTCTTTTTACTCCAAAAAGCCATACTTCCAACCCCTTTTTTCAATTTTACCATAAAAATATAGTTTACAATAGCATTTTTTTTAAATAAATGCTATACTAACTAAAAAGACAGAGGGTAAAAATATGAGTTTTGATGGTGTTTTATTAACTCGTTTAAAAGACGAATTGGAAATATTAAAAACAGGAAGAATATCCAAAATAACGGAAATCGGCGATTCCGATTTTATTTTCACGATACGGGTTCATCGCCAAAATCAATCCCTTTTATTATCTTTTTCTCCCGATTTTGCCCGCATACATCTATCCAAAAGAACCTATGATTCCATTGTAAAACCGAAAAGTTTCACTTTATTTTTACGAAAACATATCGAAGGATATTTCATCGAAAACATCGAAACATATCTTTGTGATCGAATTATCTATTTTACTCTGCAAGGATATAATGAAATTCAAGATTTAAAAACAAAATATCTGATTTGCGAAGTTATGGGAAGATATTCCAATCTTATATTGACAGATGAAAATTTCATCATATTAGAAGCCTTAAAACATGATGGGATTGGAGAATATAATCGAACCATTTTACCCAATGCCAAATATGAATTTCCTTTAATGAATAAAATAAATCCTTTACCTCTTACATTAGAACAATTAAAACAAATAGAAAAAGAAAAACATCTTCAATCTCCCAAAGATTATATCGATACCTTTATGGGAATTTCATTAAACATCGCCTATCCCATTTTTACATATCCTTCTCCAATTACCCAATTCTATCACTTCTTACATATAGAAAATAAACCTTGCATTTTCAAAAACTATAAAGACAAACTCGACTTCTATTACCATTCTTTCGAAAACCCTATCGAAAAAGAATTTTCCACTTTAAGCGAAGTATTAGAAGAATTTTATTATAAAGCCGATTTAGAGGCAAGAGTTCGCAGTAAAACCAACGATCTATTAAACTTTGTCCATAGACAAATTCAAAAAAACGAAAAAAAGATTGCCAAATTCACCATAGAATTACAACAAAAAGAAAAAACAGACGAACTCCGTCTATATGGAGAACTTCTTCTTTCCGCTCCCAATCTAAAAGAAAAGAAAAAAGAAATAACGCTCTTCAATTACTACACCAATACCGAACTAACCATACCTTTGGATATCAAATACACTATTGTGGAAAATTCCAATCGATACTTTAAAAAATATCAAAAAAGTAAAATTTCCATCGCTTATATCCATAAACAAACTGAATTGGCGAAAAATGAAATAGAATATTTTAAAATATTAGAATATCAAATCCGACAAGCATCTATCCAAGAAGCATTGGAAATTCAAGACGAACTGATTGAAGCCAAATATCTTTTTATAAAAGAAAACAAACCGAAGAAAAAACAAAAACCGAAACTTCTTACCTACGAATTAAATAATACTTTGATATCCGTAGGAAAAAACAATCTTCAAAATGAATATCTTACCCACAAATTCGCCAAAGCCAATGAAATGTGGTTTCATATCAAAGATGGGGCCGGAAGCCATGTCGTCGTTCATAAAGAAACAGAGTTAACGGAAGAAGAAATTCGAACTGCCGCTATGCTTGCCGCCTACTATTCCTCTATGCGTCTTTCTTCTTCGGTCGCCGTAGATTACACAAGAATTCGCTATATCAAAAAGATTCCCGAAAAAAGAAATTGTTTTGTTACTTATACCCATCATAAAACCATATATATCGATCCGAATGAAGAAACAATACTAAAATTAAAGGTGAAAAAACAATGAACGCATATAAAAAATTCGGCTATTATTACGATGAAATAATGGCAAAATTAAATTATGATTTATGGTTGGAATTCATAGAACCCTATTTAAAACCAAACGATTCCATATTGGATTTGGCTTGTGGAACAGCAACGCTTTGCACAATGTTGAAATTAAAAGGATATAATCCGGAAGGATTGGATCTATCCGAAACCATATTGGAAATCGCAAAAGAAAAGATGAAAATCAATCATTTAGACTTCCCTTTATATCAAAAGGATATGACGAATTTTCATCTAACCAAAAAATATGATCTTATTACTTGTTTCTTCGATTCTATCAATTTCTTAAATTCAGTATCTCAAATTCAAAATCTTTTAAATTGCGTATATCAACACTTAAAACCAAACGGATATTTTATCTTTGATATATTTTCCAAACAAATGATGAAAGAATATGAAACGCACCACTGGCAAGAAGACTTTATAACCTTTCAATTAGATTGGAAAACCGTAAAAGCCTCTCCTACTTCTTTAAAACATCTGATAAAAATTCAAGAAGGAGATACTTTATTAAAAGAAACTTATTATGAATATTACTATGATATTTCTCAACTGATGGATCAACGATTCAAATTAATAAAAATAAGCGGAGATTTCAACGAAGATATCGAACCGACCGACGAACGAATATTAATCGTTTTACAAAAATTATAATTGTTGCAGTTCAAAATAAACGGAACGAAGAGTATGAATGAATTGTTCCAACTGAGGAAGAGTAACTTCTTCCTTTTTTATTTTATCCAAAATAGTGCAACTATCTTCAAACAATATCATAGATCCCACATTTAAAGAAATACCTTTAATCGAATGAATATATCGATATAAATCCTCAAACTGCTTATTCGAATACAAAGATGTAATATCTTCTACTCCCGTCTTATATGTATTCAAAAAACTATCTTTTACTCGATTGAAAATCTTTTCACTGTTCGCCAAATATTTCAATGCCGTATTTTTATCTACATAATCCATTTTCTTCACCCTCCTACTCCCATTATAACCATTTCTTGTGAAAAATTTGTCGAATTAGAAAAATAAATCCCCATTTCCATCGATTTTTAGTTGCAATTCATAAAATTTTGTCAACGCTTTGACCATTTCTTCATAATCATACCTTCCTGCCGTTTCCATAGCCGAATGCATAGCCAACTGCGGAAGCCCTATATCCAAAGAATAAATCGAAACATTCGATAAAGAAATCGCACCAAGTGTCGATCCTCCCGCAATATCGCTTCGATTGGAATTGAATTGAACTTTTGCCTGAGCCAAATCACAAATCTGCTTAAAATACGCCAAACTTACCGCATCGGTCGTATAAGCACCTCTAGCCGAAGTTTTAATCACAATACCGCCATTTAAATAAACCGCATTGGTCATATCGTATTTTTGTGGATAGTTCGGGTGAAATCCTTGTGCATTATCCGCCGAAACAATAAAAGAATGGGCTAACGCCGTCTTATACTCTTCCTTTGTCCATTCACAAGCATCGGCAATCCGCTCCAACGTATCGGCCAACATCTTTGAACCTGCCCCTTGTCTTGTCCTTGAACCGATTTCTTCATTATCGAATTCCACCAACACATTTACCGTATTCTCATTCTCACTTGCCAAAAAACTCTTTAAACAAGCATAACTACATTCCAAATTATCTATTTGCGGGGCAACGATAAATTCATTTTGACTACCAACAAATCCCCCACGATCCATAAGAGATAAATATAAATCATGAGAAAGAATCTGCTGTTTATCCACAGAAATCCTTTTGGCAATCTCTTCTATTAAATCTATCTTCTTTATTGTTTTATCACAATATATAGGTAACAAATCCACTTGTGGATTCAATCCGACTCCCTTATTTAATTCAGGATAATAATGAATAGAACAATTCGGAATCACCGCCATCGGTTTTTCAAAAGAAACCAATTTTGTTTTCAAAACATTTCCTTCACAAACAATAACTCTTCCCGCAATATTCAAAGGTCTATCCAACCATGTATTTAAAATCGGACCCCCATATACTTCTGTATTCAATTTTAAAACCCGACTTTCTTCGATTTGAAAATTCGGTTTTAATTTAAAAGTCGGAGAATCCAAATGAGCAGCAGTGATATTAAAAGAAATATTCTTCTTATTCTTAGGAAGTTTAAACGCAACCACACTCGAATCATTTCTTAAAAAATAATATTTCCCTCCATAAGAAAGCGACCAAATATTCGCTTCTACCAATCGTTGAAACCCGTTTTTTTCTAATTCTTCCGCAATATGATACGCCGCATGAAAAGCCGTAGGCGATTGTTCAATAAATTTCAATAAATCGTTCATTTCTATTCCTCCCATTCCATTATCGCTTCAAAACAAGCAACATTCGAAATAAATCCCTTATAATAATCCTTATTGTCTTCTTTCCAATGTTTAATTTCAATACCATCTTTTAATTTCGCTTCATGTAGAAAAGCAATTTCAACTTTCTTCCAACACCGATATTCCTTTTCATTCTGCATATTATATATCATATTCAAATACTTCGCATTATTCATATGCATATTCGAATCCAAATCATCTAATCCTACCGAATACGTATATTCAACACAAGCATTATCCGCATTCAAATTCAATTTTCTCTTCTGTTTTTCCGAATAATGACTGTAAGGATAATATTCCCCATTAAAATGAATATCATCGCCCTTTACCAAAGTCCTTTTCCATTTATCCATCGCTACCCAATTCGATATTCCTCGAATTAACACATTTCCTTCGGAATCATCTAACTCATATTCTCTTTCAAATTCAAGTTTTCCCCTACTTTTCGGCCAAGTTTTCACTATAACTTCTTCTTTATACTTCGGCAATCGACGCACTACTTCCATTTGTTCATATAACACCGCCCAAATATAGCCCATAGAATCCATATCATCAAATCCGACTCCGATTTCTTCGGCATTCATGCTTGCCATATCTTGAAAAATATCTAAAATTCCCGAAGCCTTCGCATTGTTTTTAAAATCACAATTACTCGTATGCAAGAAAAATCTCTTTTCTTTAAACATCACAGCCATATTCTCACCTCTTGTATTGTAAAATATTATACCACCAAAATAAGAAATCCCACAACAAAAATAAACTCATTTTACCAAAAAGAAAATGAGTTTATCGAAACTTTTCCATATAACGAACAACCCCATCATTGTTGTTGTCATACTCCGTTATATGAGAAACCTGATTTTTTAAAGATTCTTTCGCATTCACCAATAATACACCATGATACGCATTTCGAATCATATCCATATCGCCATTGTCATCTCCGAATACATAATCCTTTGGATCATTATCCTTCAATAAATTAAATAATGCCGCATTTCCCAAAGCCTTAGTAGACGGAGAAATCCGAAACCATGTTCCATCGAAATATTTTTCGAAAAATAAACCATAGTTCTCGGCAATCTTCTGATATTTTAAAAAATCGGGAGAAGATATTAAAATTTTATAACTCTCTTCTTCTAATTCTTCTTCAAAAGAAAAATAGGTAACAAAAGAATTTTTTGATACATACGTTAAATCCCTCGAATACAATTTCTCAATCCCCTGAACACTGAAATTCACAACAGAAGGATCATTTAATATTTCATAAAGAATTTCATTTGTTACTACTTTCGTCATTTTCTTTTGATAAATACATTCTTGGGCTGAATTATATATTTCTGTACCGCCATTACAAATCACATAATCCGGTTTCAATAAAGATATATACTCTTCGGTTCTCATATAACTGCGTGCCGTATTTATAACAAAAAGAAATCCGGTTTTACGAAGCATATCCAAGCCGTTTGCCGTATATTCACTTACCGTTTTATCACTTTTTAAAAGTGTATCATCTAAATCGACTATTATATAATTCATACTTCCAACCCATTCATTAAAAAAAGACAGCCATTTCCCTCAGCACGTTCTATATTAAATATAAATATAAAAGGAACTACCTGATAGTCCCCTTTATCGAAGAACTCATAATTATGAAAATAACTATTCCGCTCTTCATAATTATACTCAAGTTTATTTTATTAAACTATCTTTGCTAAAGTATCTATTAAGGAACCAGCCCAAAATAGATACTTTTATTATAGTGCTTTAACGAATTATGTCAACGCAAGAAAGTCTTTTTTTGTCAAAAAAACGTTTTCAATTTTTATGCATTGAAAACTATGCTAAAATTTTTTCGGTGATACTATGAAAAACTATCTACAAAAAGCCTATTGTATGAACCAAACCGTCCGGATTTATGCCGCCATAACAACCGACATTATCCAACATACCCAAGACATATTCCACCTATGGCCTACTTCTTGTGCCGCATTGGGAAGAACATTGACAATGGCTGCGATTATGTCTTGTACTTATAAAAGCGGAGAATACTTAAATATCAAAGTAAACGGAGATGGTCCGTTAGGTAAAATTATCGTGGAGGCAACCGATGGAAAAGTAAGAGGATTCGTGGAAAATCCATGTGTGTATTTATCTTACAACAATGGTAAGTTGAATGTGAAAGATGCGGTCGGAGCGGGAACGATTGAAGTAATCAAAGATTTACATTTAAGACAACCTTTTTCTTCTAGTTGTGAAATCATAAGCGGAGAAATTGCCGAAGATTTTACTTACTATTTTGCCAAATCCGAACAAATCCCTTCTTCTGTCGGATTGGGTGTGGCCTTTGATAAAGAAGGTAAAGTAACTTCCGCCGGCGGATTTCTTATTCAAATTATGCCTGGGTGTAAAGAAGCGGATATTGAAAAATTGGAAGCCAAACTCAAAACAATAAAATCCTGTACCCAAATGATCGAAAACGGATATAGCACATCAGATATAATCCGTGAAATTACCGATGGGGATTTTGAAATATTAGAAACCAAAGAATTATCTTATTTTTGTAATTGCAGTAAAGAACGATTTGAAAGAGGATTACGTTCTTTGGGAAGCATAGAAATAAAAGACATATTGGAAAAAGAAAAAAAGGCAGAAATCATATGTAATTTCTGCAATACAAAATATCTATTTACGGAAGAAGATTTAACAAATCTTTTAAAGGAAACTCATGATTCGTAGGATCTTGAAATAATTGTATATTGGTTGGATAAAAACTGAAAATTTCAATAATTAAAAGAAAAACAACAAAGGCAACAACACTATTGACACCGTCAAACAGTGTTGTTTTTCTATATCTATAAACAAATATAATCAAAACCGAAACAAAGAAAATCATTATATTGATTATCGGACTATCTTCTCCGATAATCCCACTATATGTATAATAGCCGGCAATCATAAAAACACTTGCCACAACCAACCCACTGATATAAGATGCTAAAATTCCTTCCTTTTCTTTTTGAATCAAAATATCGAAAATCATATAAAGAATCGTAGGAAAAATAAATAACTTTAAATGCTCAAACACACTCTCATTGGAAGGAAAAATAATCTTTAAATAATCTATCTTAAAAAAATCATACGCAAAATGAAATAATACACCTAAGGCACAGACAACAAAATATCCTACGAATATAACCCATTTTTTCATACATTTCACCAATAATATTGTATGAAAAAATAGAAAAACTTATGCAAAATATCCCCTTATTTTAACCATCTTTTCTTCCGACAATTTTCACACATATTACAATTCCCTTTATGACTTTGATGAAAATAACGGCTTACCATTTGATGTAGACATTTCTTTGTTAAACAAAATTCAATCATTTTATCCAACTTGTCATATCGTTCTTCCTTTATCCTTTTATATTCTTCTATCGTGAACCCTTGCGGATTCATATATTCAATAAAATAGCGAGCAATTTCAATATCTTTCCTTTGAAACAAAAGAATTGCCTCCGCATATTCTCCATCTCTCGATGCCCTACCGGTTTGTTGAACAAAATCTTCCAAACAAATCGGCATATCATATAATAAAACATACCGAATATCAGGAATATCTATTCCCATACCAAAAGCGTTTGTACAAATCATCAACCGAATTTCTCCATTCATAAATGCCGTTTGGACTTCCGTCTTTTCTTGCGAATTCATCAATCCGTAATACATACCGCATTTCAAATAAGGAGAAAGAAACTCCGCTATTTTTTTACAATGGGCAATCGTAAGGCAATATAAAATTCCTTTCTCTCTACGATGTTGAAAAACATACCTTACAACAAACTCTTCTTTCTTCGAAACAGACACCACTTTATAAAAGATATTTTTTCGATCACATGGTACTGTAATAATCTCGGGATTATCCATTTGAAAATATTGACAAATCTTATGAATCGTTTGATCCGTAGCGGTGGCCGTTAAAGCCAAATGAACAGGGCGAATCTTTACCTTTTTGATAAACAAAGGAATGCGAATAAACGCCTTTCGAAAATCTTCTCCCCATAATACCGTGTGTGCTTCATCACAAACGATCATAGATACTTTATATTTCATTATCTCTTTTAAAAAAAATGGATTCTCCAATCGTTCGGCAGATACATACAAAAGTTTAAATTTACTCAAATTTTGATAAATCTTTTTTTGTTCTTCAAACGATTGTGTAGAATTGAGATATGCGGACGGATAGCCCCTCTTCTTTAAAGCCATTACCTGATCTTGCATTAACGCTATCAACGGAGTAACAACAAGGCTGATTCCTTCTAACAGTACTGCCGAAATCTGATATGTAATCGATTTTCCGTAACCAGTAGGCAAAATGCCGATACAATCTTTTTTGGCCAATATCGTTTGAATAATTTCATATTGTTCTTTTTTTAAATCGTCATATCCAAAATATTGTTTTAAAACTCGCTGTATTTCATTCATTTTTATCCCTCTATATAATAATAGTGGGATTTCTTTATTTTTTTAAATTATTTACGATTTCGGCTTATAAATCACCAAATCGTACTTTGTTTCTTCCTTTTCCGTTTCCTTCGGTGTACTTTCTTCTACTTCTTTCAACAACAATTCCAAATTTTCTTTGGCTTCCTCGTGTAAAATATCTTCTGTTTTTCTTCTTTTTTTCTGCCATTCAATCGAATGAGATAAAAACAAAGACGCTTTCGCACACGCAGGGCCGATAAATTCATATAAAACGGAAGAAGATAAAATTATCGTAGACAACAAATTTCCCAAATCCGTTGGCAACAATCGCTGGCCTAAAACAGAAAGACCGATAGCGACTCCCGCTTGCGGAATCAAAGCCAAACCTAAATTATTCCGTATATTCTTGTTTTGTTTCGTAATGGCACAGCCGATAAAAGATCCGACATATTTACCTAAAATACGAATGATAAAATACGCAACTCCGATAATTCCGACGGTAGTTAAAGTAGTTAAATCCAACCGCATTCCCGACAACACAAAAAACAATAACATAATCGGAGGAGTAAAATTATCTATTTGGTGGAACAGATAACTGTCGTCCGTAATATTAATATATACCGTACTAAATATCATACAACATAACAAAGGAGAAATATTCATAATCGAACAAAGGCCACAAATCAATAAAAGTTCCATAATTACCAAAATCAATCGATTTTCTTTACTTCTTTTCGGATTAAGAACCAATCTTAAAATAATAGCCAACACCGCACCAAGTAAAATAGCCAAAATATTAAACCCTATCGGTTTAATAATCTCCATAACCTGAATCCCACCTTCGGAGGCGGAAACAAAAGACGTAGCGACACTAAATGCCAACAAACAAACTATATCATCTAACGCAACCACTTGAAGCAAAATATTGACAAATTCCCCTTCTGCCTTATATTGTTTTATCGTCATCATCGTAGAAGCAGGAGCGGTAGCGGAAGCAATCGCTCCCAATAACAAAGCGAAATTCCAATCCAAATGGAAAATAAAATGCATCGATATCGAAATGACAAGCATAGCCATCAGTGCTTCAAAAATTGTAATGACAATTACTTTACCGCCTACTTTTTTCAATACATCTTTTTTAAAAAATTTCCCTACTCCGAAAGCGATAAAACTTAACGCAATATCACTCACAAAATCCATATGTTGAATGATATCCTTAGATATTAAATCCAAACAATACGGACCGATAAGGATTCCCGCTATAATATATCCGCTTACATTAGGCAATTTCAATAATTTAGTTATTCTTGTTAATAAAAACCCAGCCAACAACATAACGCTTAAAGCCAATAATATTTTTGTCGGTTCGGAAAGTTGATTGTAAAATTCAAAATGATCCATACTATACTGCCCCATTCATACTTTCCTTTATTTTATGCTTGCTTTTTTTAAAAATCAAATTATAATATTTAATATAGATATAAAATTTTATTATAACAGGAGTTTTTATGATAACCGCAAGACTACTTACCCTTTTAACCGTTGCGAAAACTTGCAACTACTCTAAAGCCGCCGAAGAATTAAATTTAACTCAACCGGCAATCAGCACTCATATCAAACAATTAGAAAGTGAACTGAATATTAAAATCTTTCATCGTAAAAACCATAACGTCGAATTGACGGAAGAAGGAAAAATCGTGGTTAAATACGCCACTCGTCTACATAATTTATATACAAATATGATTCAGGCACTAGAAGATAACAAATCCAATATTCAACGGTTGAATATCGGGCTTACTCCTTCTGCCGAAAGCAGTATTCTAAGTAGAATTTTGGCAAAGTATTCTTTACAAAAAGAAAATTTACATATAAATATTTTTACAGATAATATAAAAAATCTTTATAGTAAAATTAAGAATTTTGAATTGGATATTGCCTTTGTCGACGGAAAAATATACGACGATAAACTAAACTATATCCTACTTGATACAGATAGTCTTGTTCTTGCCGTATCCAATCAAAATCCATTATCCAAAAAGAATATGATCTCTATCGCTGATTTAAAAAAACAAACTTTAATTCTCCGTTCTCGTAATTCCGGAACAACACAATTATTTGCAGATCATTTAAAAGGAATCGGAGAAGATATCTCCAATTTTGATGTTTCGATGGAAATCGATAACATCGCTATGATAAAGGATTTGGTTCGAAATAACTATGGTATCTCTATTTTAGCCAAAAGTTCTTGTTTGAAAGATATTGAAAAAAACCATTTCAAAACATTAGCGATTGAAAATCTAAGTATGATTCGAGAATTAAATGTCGTCTATCATAAAGATTTTACCCATTTGGACGTATTAAATGAGATTATCGAAGTATATCAAAACGAAAGAAAAAGTAAGATATCTTTATAAAATATCTTACTCAAATCGTAATTCCATGTCGACCAATCCTTCATAAAAGTCGTCCTCGTGTGTAACCAAAATCACACTTCCTTGAAATTGATCGATGGCAGTCCATAACTCCGCTTTGGAAGCAACATCTAAATGATTGGTGGGTTCATCAAAAATTAAAATGTTGCTTTTTTTCATTGTCATTAATGCTAACCTAACTTTCGTTTGTTGACCTCCGGATAACTCTCTCATCGGTTTCGTCGCCAAATCGCCTTTAATTCCTGCATTTGCCAAAATACTTCGCAATTCTCCATCGGTTTTTAAATGATAAAAATACCTTAAATACCCAATCGGTGTAATATAGGCATCATACTCTTCTTCTTGGGCAAAATAATTTAAAGTAGACGATGGATTCCATATATATTCTCCGGAAATCGGAGGAAGAATGCCCATAATCGTCTTTATAATCGTCGATTTCCCAATACCGTTTTTTCCTAAAATTACAATTTTTTGATTGTGTTTCAACAAAAAATCCAAATGGGATAAAACCACTTTATCTCCATATCCGACCGTTAAATCACGTAATCTTAAAACTTCCGCTCCCAATTCTTTGGAAAAAGGAAAATGGAGATGCATCGGCTCATGACTTTTCGGTTTTTCCAATTTATTCAACTTCTCCAAAGCCTTTCTACGAGATTGAGCCTGTTTGGTTGTCGTTGCACGAACAATGTTTTTCGCAATAAATTCTTCTGTCTTTTTAATATACTTCTGTTGATTTTCATACGCTTTTTTATATTGTTCGGAACGAATATCCTTTTCTTTTAAAAACAATTCATACGGCATATTATAACGAACCAATGTCTTATTTTGAAGATGGTAAACAACCATACCTATTTTTCTTAAAAAAGATTCGTCATGGCTGATAACAACAAAAGCCTTAGGAAAATCCACCAAATACTTTGCCAACCATTCAATATGTTGCGAATCCAAAAAATTCGTAGGTTCGTCCATTAAAATCACATCGGGTTGTTCCAATAGAAGTTTTGCCAAATAAACTTTGGCTCTTTGCCCTCCGCTTAAATTCTTTAAATGAGTATCCAACCCTATATGCTGAATTCCCAATCCGTTTAACATATTATTCAATGTAGAATTCATCGCATAAAATCCGCTATCTTCCAATTCTTCTTGAATACTTTGAGCATACGTCAAATATTTCTCCATTTCTTGTTCCGAACAATCACTCAATTTTTCATAATATGCATTCATTTTTTGTTCTTTTTCCAACAAAGGACGAAATACTTCGGTAATATAATCATATACTGAAATATCCGTTTTCACTTTCAAATGCTGATCTAAATATCCATATCGAGTTTGATTCAACCAAGATATCTTTCCCGAATCCGGAATTAAATTTTTGGCAATCAAATTTAAAAATGTCGATTTACCGCTACCATTTTCTCCTACCAATACAATATGTTCCTTAGGGAGAATACGAAAATGAACATCATTGAATAAGTCGGTGTCCGTATATTTGAATCTTAAATTTTCCACTTCCAACAATGCCATACTCTCATCTCCTATTAGAATAAAAGCCTAGATTTCTAGGCTTTTTATTTAATTTAACTCTTTATTATGTTTCGCTATCCGTTCGATAAACTCATCTTTTGAAATCGTTACTTGTTCTTGTGAACCATATTTCCGATATGTTACCAAATTGGATTCTACTTCTTTATCTCCGATTACCAAAGTATATGGAATCTTTTGTGTTTGGGCTTCTCTAATTTTATATCCCATTTTTTCTTCTCTTTCATCTACTTCGAAACGAATTTTATTTTCGGCAAACTCTTTTTGTAACTTTTCACAATACATCTTATGCTTTTCCAATGAAACAGGAATAATTTTAACCTGAACAGGGGCTAACCAACAAGGAAAAGCACCGGCATAATTCTCAATCAAAATACCGATAAATCGCTCCAAAGAACCAAAACAAGCCCTATGAATCATAACCGGTGTCTTTTTCGTGCCGTCTTCCGCTATATAAGTACAATTAAATCTTCCAGGTAACTGCATATCTAATTGAACCGTTCCACATTGCCAAATTCGATTCATAGAATCCCGAAGTTTAAAATCCAACTTCGGTCCGTAAAACGCTCCATCTCCCGGATTGATTTTAAATTGATGCCCTGTAGCAAGACAAGCCTTTTCCAACGCTTCTTCCGCCGTATTCCATACATCAATAGAACCAATATAATTCTCTTCCGGACGAGTAGATAATTCAATAGAATAATCCAATCCGAACACAGAATATACATAATCATACAACGATAAAATTCTCGCAACTTCTTCTCCTACTTGTTCTTCCCTAAGTAAAATATGGGCATCATCTTGTGTGAAACCACGAACTCGGAATAAACCGTTTAATGCTCCCGAAGCCTCATATCGATGGACATTTCCCAATTCGCTGTATCGAAGTGGTAAATCTTTATAGGAATGCAATTCATTTTTATAAACCAATATCGCACCCGGACAATTCATCGGTTTGATTGCGTACGTTCCATCTTCTACTTCGATGGTAAACATATCTTCCTTATAATGATCCCAATGCCCGGAAGTTTCCCATAATTCTCGATTTAACATAATCGGCGTATTGATTGTCAAATATCCTCGTTCTTTATGAAGATTCAACCAAAAATCCTCCAAAGTCCGTCTTAATTGATATCCTTTCGGCAACCAAAACGGCAAGCCCGGACCATATTCCGAAAGCATAAATAATCCTAATTCTTTACCCAATCTTCTATGATCTCTCTTTTTTCGCTCCTCTAAATTATGCAAATGGGCTTCCAATTCTTCACTTGTAGCCCAACAAGTACCATAAATACGAGTAAGCATTTCATTTTTGGAATCCCCTCGCCAATACGCTCCTGCCACATTCAATAACTTAAAATTTTTTAATACTCCCGTAGAAATAACGTGCGGTCCACGACAAACATCGGCATATTCTCCCTGCGTATAAATTCCCACTTCATCAGAATCTATGGCATCGATTAACTCCATTTTAAACTTATCATTATGAAATTGTTGTTTGGCGGTATCTTTCGATACCATCGTATGTACGATCGGCAAATTTTCTTTGACAATCTTTTTCATTTCATTTTCAATCTTTGGTAAATCTTCCAAAGTAATCGGACTATCTACATAAAAATCATAATAAAATCCTTCTTCTATCGCAGGGCCCACACCGAAACAAGTATTCGGATATAACCGCTTCATCGCTTGAGCCATTAAATGAGCACAAGAATGATTTAGGACCTCAAACGCTTCAAGAGTATCTTGTAAAACAAGTTCCAACACTGCATTCTGCAATAATGGTGTTTTCAAATCCACCAATTGATTATCTAATTTTGCACAAATACTCTTTTTGGCCAAACTCGGAGATAATTCCTTTGCCAATTCTATAATTTTTGTGCCTTCTTTTACTTCTTTTTTACTTCCGTCTTTTAATTGAATCTCAATCATATTGAATCCCTCCTTGAAAAAATAAAAATCCTTAGATTTCTCTAAGGACGAATATCCGCGGTACCACCTTAATTTTAGATTATTACTCTAACACCTCAAAATTCTTAACGCGAATCCTACGGAACGGCATTTCCTCCGTTCGTCTAAAAAGGGAGTAATTCCTGAATCCATTTAGATATTTTCACCAACCATATCCTCTCTGAAAAATAAAACTCAGAATCATATCCTTTATCATTGACAATTTAATTATACTATTTTTTTTATGAAAATCAATCCTAAATTCAAAAGATCATTTTCTTCCTTATCTCGAATATTTTTGCCCGTCGTCCATACTGATATACTGAACCAAAGCCTTTAATCGAGAAACGATTCTTTCCGCCTTAATTTGATTCGACGGCGTTTCGGTTATCGCCAAATGAATAACCAAATCATTCGGCTTTAAATTCGAAGAAATGAAAATCGGTTTATTTTCCAATACCCGATAATTGATAATAGGTCCCAATATCTCATCTCTTACCCACGGAGTTATATTTTCACTACCCAAATCGTCTAACATTAAAACTTCGATAGATTTTAACATATTGATCAATTCTTCAAATCGTTGTGGGGTATTGATTGCGTTTTTCAAATCAACAACCAAATCCGGAAAATAAATCAATAAACAAGAAATATTATTTCTGGCAAGTTCATTGGCAATACAAGCCAACGTATAAGTTTTTCCGATAGAAAAAGAACCATATAGATATAAACCCTGTTTCTTGGAATCTTTCGTATAATTGGAAATAAAATCGACAACGAATTTAAAAATCTCTTTTCGACTTCCGGTATTTTGATCGAAATCCTCCATTGTAGCCTCTAAAATCTTTTGCGGTAAATACAGAGTTTTAATCAAATTATGCTCAAAAATCCGCTTTTGTTCCGTTTTACGATATCGACATTCCTGCAAAGAAAAATAATCGTCATTATAAACTGTAAATAATCCATAATTCGCATTCTTACATTCGGCTAACCCTTTGCATTTACGACAATTCTCTTTTTCCGTCAATAAAACTTGAAAATCATTCACATTATATATATTGACATCATATTGAGGCAGTTTTTCCGCTACCTGTTCAATATAATCCTTCACCACATTCGGATCGGATTGAAATTCGTATTTTTTCATATTTCGTCCCACCCTTTAATCGTACTGGCTTTCTTTTGCGGTATATTTTTATCATTCAACGTCGTTACATACTTAATGGCATCTTGGGTAGAAAAAATATTATCCGTTATCCAAGATTGACTCATTTTCTTAAAATAATTAAGAGTAGGTAACTCTCCGCCTTTATCCCGAATAACTTTTAAAATCATACAATTCAATACCCCTCTAGGAAGTTCGATATTGGCATAAACTTCTTCAATCGTCTTTAGATACCGTTCGGGATAATTCGGGATAACATCTTCCAATAAAACCGCACTCGGTGTATTTTCTAAATAAGAAATCAATTCTTGATTTTCCACCGCTACTTCATCTTTATGAACCAATTTCGGAGCCTTCATATTCCGTTTATAAATGAAAAGTTGATTGGCTTTGTTTTTCAATAAACGATAATCATATAATCCGCTTTTATTGATAGAATCTTGATACAAACCCACCATTTCCAATTCATCAAATCCATAGACAAAAGCCAAATTACAAATTTGTTCTTCAAAATTCTTATTGACTCCCGTATCCAAAAAATCCACATTGATTTCTTTGACAAAAGCGTCAAAATTGAACTTATAATCCTTTATCTTTAAATTCTTATTCGGTTTCTTACCCAAAATATATTTAAACTTATCAAATGTAATATCACTATCCAAATAAGAAGTAAACACTTCATCAAAACTCTTTGTCACATTGACACATTCGTTTTTATCGATTTTTTCTATTTTAAAATGATTATAAATAAAATCAAATGTTTCTTTTCTTATTTTAGAATACAAATATAATCCAAGTGTCGCATCTTTTATAAAGTTTTTAGCCGTTAAAGGAGGACATAAAACATAAATATAGTTTTTTTCCTTCGTTTCATAAACGATTAAAAGCCCAATACCTTCTAATTGAATTCTTGCCTTAGTAAAACCGGAAGGGGTAAAAGAATATATATCAAATAAATCTTGATGAATCATTTCTTCGCTCTTTAAATTATTCCGTTCCAATAGCGAATGCAAACCCATATACAACATATACGCATCGCTTCCGATCAAAGGGGCATACAATAAAGATAGTGCCGAAACATCATCATTCGATAATGTAAAACTAGCATAAATATTAAGTTTTGAATTGCCGTCGACTGCCTTTATTGCCATTCTATCCCTCCTATTTATGTAAACTCAATCCCTTTAATTCATATTTTTTCTCGATAGAAGTATAAACTTCAGTGATAAATTTTTTTGCCTTTTTACCGCTAAAGAAAAGGTACTCCGAATCAATATAAAAATCAATAGACGTTTCTTTCGGCGTCTGCATAATAATCTTAGCCGTACAAGATAAATGAAACGTTTCGGAAAATACTTCCCCATAATCATCATTCATAGACAATACTTTATGGTGAAGCCTTTTTACGGTTTCCAAATATACTTCTTTGATTTGATCATAAGACGCTTTATAATAATGCGTTTGCAATACCGGATCCGTTGCGTTTTCTTTCGTTTCAATAATTGCCATTTTTTTCTTCTCCTTTGATTTGATTAATCACTTGTATAACCGCTTCTTCGGTTTGTTCAAAACTACCTTGACTATCGATAACATAATCGGATAATTCTTTTTTCATATATAAATCCATTTGGGAATGAATTTTAGCCAAAGCATAATCTTCATCAATTCCTTCTCGTTCCATCAAACGAAGAACTTGTTGTTTTTTAGATAAAAATACACAAATAATTTTATCACATAGATACTCCAATTTGGATTCAAACAATAAAGGTATTTCAATAAAGATAATTCCGTCCGGCTGTTCCTTGATTCTTTTTTTAATCTCTTCCACAATAATAGGGTGTGTCGTTTGATTCAATACCAATTTAGCAGCGGAATTACGAAAAATCAATTTTCCCAATTTACTCCTATTCAAATTTCCTTCTTCATCTAAATATTCCGTCCCGAATCGACCGACAATGGCATTATACAACGGTTTCCCTTTCTCAGAAAGTTCTCTACTGATCGCATCACTATCAATAACCGAATATCCCAAAGAAGAAATCACATGACATACATTGCTTTTTCCACTGGCAATTCCACCGGTAACTCCGATAATACGTTTCATATTTATTTTTGGCACTCCTTACAAAAGTAGGTTGTCCTACCAGATATTTTCTTTTTCTCCAAAGTTTTCATACAAAAAGGACAAATATTTTTTGTATGAACCATCAAAAATTGTTGATACTCTCCTTTTACATTCAAAGAAGAGGTATAACTACGAATGGTAGTTCCTTTATATTCAATCGCTTTAGACAAAATAATCCTACTTTGATTCAGAATTGCCTCAACCTCCTCCAGTTTCAAAGAAGACCCTTCACGAGTAGGAAGAATATGGCTTGCGTATAACACTTCGTCTGCATAAATATTTCCCAATCCGCAAAGAATACTTTGATCCAATAAAATAGTTTTTATCGGTATATGTTTCTTCCTTATTTTATCATAAATTCGCCAAATTTCAATTTCTTTACACAAAATCGGATCGATTCCCAAATCAATAAATGGTTTTGTTTGATATAATTCTTCTTTTTTCTTAAACATCATTCTCCCGAATTTACGAACATCTTGATAACATAATACCGAAGAATCATGAAATCGAAATACAACATGAATATGCGGTAATAAAATCGGTTTGTTCTCCGAATAGAAATACTTCCCTTCCATTCGTAAATGAGAAACAATATATCCGTTTTCCAATTCAAACAATAAATATTTCCCATATCGTTTCATATCCAATATCGTTTTACCGATTACGTTTTTTTGAAATCCTTCTTTATCCTCGACAATCTTATCATAATAAATATCTATACTCTCTATTTCTTTTCCGACCAAAGAGAGTAGTGCTTTACGCACCGTTTCGACTTCCGGAAGTTCCGGCATATCAATACCTGTTGTGAATGATATTGCGAGAATCCAGTTTGTCGGCATCAAAGAAACAATCTTTTTCTGAAGGATAGCCTAACGCTATAAGCGAAAATACAAACCGATTCCCCGTTACATTCAAAATAGCATTTGCCCGAGAAACCCGATCTTCCAATGGATAAATTCCAATCCAACAACTTCCATATCCTTTCGAGGTTGCCGCAAGTAGAATATTTTCCGTCGCAGCGGATAAATCTTGGGCTTGCATATGCGGAGTAGGAAGTTCCATAGGATCTTTACCAATAACCGCAATCATTGTATTACAATTTTTTAAAATCATCGAACCTTTAGAAACTTCGGATAATTGTTCAATAATCGTATAATCGTCAATCACTATATATTCTCTAGATTTTTGTTTTCTTGCCGAAGGAGCGGATTCTCCATATCGACAAAGTTCTACCAATTCTTCATAAGCAATCTTCTTTGACAAATCAAACTTTCTGATACTTCTTCGATTTAAAATATAATCCATTTATTTCACCTCATACCAATTCTTTCCAAACGAATCGTCTACATATAACGGAACAGACAATTCTACAGCGTGTTGCATATTCCTTCTTACCAATTCTTGAAGAATATCCTTTTCTTCCTTCGCCACTTCGAAAACCAATTCATCATGAACTTGGACAATCAACTTACTCTTTAAATTCAACTGTTCCATTTCCTTATCTACCAAAATCATCGCTATCTTGATAATATCGGCAGCACTTCCTTGTACAGGGGCATTCATCGCCATTCTCTTGGCAAACTCTCTTTGCATATACACTCCCGAAGTGATTTCCGGTATATACCGAATCCGATTCTTCATCGTTCGTACGAATCCCATCTCTTTACAAAATTCTATCGTATTATCCATAAACGTTTTAATTTCCGGATATACTTCATAATATCGTTTAATAAAATTGGAAGCCTCCACATTGGTAATCCCCAAATCTGTAGCGAGTCCAAAAGCGGAAATACCATATACAATTCCGAAATTCACTGCTTTCGCTCTTCTTCTATCTTCTGAAGTGATTTCTGTCTTATGAAACACTTCTTGAGCCGTCTTCGTATGAATATCTTCTCCACTTAAAAACGCTTCTTTTAATTTTTTCACATTCGCCATATGTGCCAAAACCCGTAATTCGATTTGCGAATAATCGGCACTGTAAAATTCATAGTTTTCATTACTCGGAATAAACATTCTACGAATTAAATGCCCTTCTTTCGAACGAATCGGTATATTTTGAAGATTCGGTTCAACAGAAGACAATCTTCCCGTTTGAGTTAAAGCCTGTTGAAAGATGGTATGAACTTTTTGATCGGGATAAATCATATCTTTTAAACCTAAAATATAAGTAGAATATAATTTGGTTTTAGCCCGATAATCCACAATCAACGGGATAATAGGGTGAAGATAATAAACCGCTTGTAAAATATCCATATCGGTAGAATAACTATTTCCTTTCTTTTTCGGATATGGAATTGCCAAATCATCGAATAAAATCGTACCTAATTGTTTCGGAGAAGCAATATTGAATTCTTTTTTGGCATGAAGATAAATTTCTTTTTCTAATTTATCAATATCTTCCTTTAAAGATACTCGCTGTCTTTCCATTTCTTCCAAATCGATTTTCATTCCCGTAAATTCCATTTTCCCCAATACTTTGGATAATGGAATTTCTATATCTATCAAAAGGGCCATTTGTTTCTTTTCTTCCAAGCGAGTCAATACCTCTTTTTTCAAAAAATACAAACAGTTCGCTTTTTTCGCAATATGTTGATAAATGATATTTTTTTCCGGCAAAGCCCTTTTTACACCTTTACCGTAAATTTGTTCTTCATAATACACATCTTTATAATCATAAAAATCGGATATTCCTTTAAATTCTTCTTTTGCTACACTTGGATTTAAAATATACGTTGCCAACAAAAGATCAAAATCAATTCCTTCCAAATCCAATCCCAATCGCTTACATAAAACATACGCTCTCTTATAATCAAAAATAGACTTATGATTCTCTTTATCTTTTAAAAACTCAGTCATCTCTGCGGTTTGTAAAATATTCGGTTCGATAATAAATGTTCCCAAACGATTCTTTAATCCGATAGCGATTAAAGGACTACGGTGATAATTATATTCAAATGTTTCGAAAATGAAAGAAGAATATGGTAAAAGAATTTCTTTTAATCTGGTTGAATCGGTTACGATTTCCAAATCTACTTTATCTTGTTTAACACTAGGTAATTCCAATTCTTTTAACAAAGATTTAAACTCCAAATCTTGATAAAAGGCAATTAACTTTTCTTGGTTCTTCTCTTTTCTAGAAGTATCTTCCAACGTTAAATGAATATCGAAATCACGAATGATTGTAGCCATTTTTTTACATAATTGTGCGGTTTCATATCCCGAACGAATCTTTTCTCCGTCCGCACCCTTAATTTCTTCTTTATGAGAAATAATCTCTTCCAATGTTCCATAGGCTTGGAGATACTTGATTGCCTTTTTTTCACCAATTCCCGCAATGCCGGGAAGATTATCGCTTTTATCCCCCATCATAGCCTTTAAATCAATAAATTGTGTATATTTTATAAAATACCTTTCATAAAAAGTATCCGGTGTGTAATCTTCCAAATCGGTCATTCCTTTTCGAGTTAAATGAACCGTCGTATTAGAAGAAATAAGTTGTAATAAATCTTTATCGGAAGAATAAATATCCACATGGTATCCTGCCTCTTCCGCCTTCTTCGCCATAGTTCCTATAATATCGTCTGCCTCATATAATGGTTGTTCATATTGACGAATACGCATAATATCCAAAAACTCTTTTATATAAGCAATCTGCATACGGAATTCATCGGGCATAGGACTTCTTCCCGCTTTATAATCCGGCATCCAATCATGACGAATCGTCTTTTTTCCCGCATCAAAAGCCACTAAAATATTATCATATTCACTTTGAATCAAATGATTCATCATTCTCGCAAACGCATAAATGGCATTGGTATAAATTCCTTTTGAATTGGCAGTCATCGTTCCCGCTGCGGCAGTACCGTAATACGCACGATACATCAAAGAATTTCCGTCAACCAAAATCATTCGTTTCAAATCACTCACTCCTTTTCTTCTATTGCTTCTATATAAAAACTGACAGGACGAAACCCGTCATTACAAGAAATCATAGCCGATTTTTTATTTTTCATCCAATCTCCGTATATATTTTCTCCACCACAAGATAAAATCATTACAAAAGGCATTATCGTATTCCAAGCACTTTCACACATTCCTTCCGGTTTATATGTTCCATCACTATAAAAAACCTGCCCTTCCTCCATATCACATACAGGGAAAATCGGATTTTCATATATAGCAGATAAATCCGTATGATTCGTCTTTCTTATTACTGTTATTCTACACCTTTTCATAACAATTCCCCTTAATATTTTAATTATATCAAAAAAAAAAATAAATAAAAAGGATAAACGGAAAATTTCCATCTATCCTCTCTTTTTCACAGGAAAAACGATTGGATTTTTCGCATCGGAAGAATATTTATACAAAACCATCGTCCTTCCTATTTTTTGAACAAATTCGATTCCTGCCATTTCAAAATACGCTTCCGCTTCATCAAACGTAACGGAAGAATTTTGTAAAATAGAAACTTTCATAAGTTCATGTTTATTCAAATAATTTAATATTTCTTCTAACATATTTTCATTTAGCCCTTCTTTTCCTATTTGAAAAATAGGTTTCAAAGAATGAGCAAGACTTCTTAAATATACTTTTTCTTTTGACGTTAACATACTACTCCTTATCTAAAAACTCCGTAGTATCGAATGCGGAAATCAAAATCTGCTTCATATCCTCTACCATCGGAACGCGAGGATTCGCCGGCGAACATTGATCTTCATACGCCAAATACGCCAACTTATCCACATTTGCCATATATAAATCACGGTCTAATCCTTGACTTTCAAAATTCATCTTAATTCCCACTTTTCTTCCCAACTCACCACAGGCTTTAGCATACGATTCGACACCTTCTTCAATAGTAGAACAAGGTAATCCCAATATTCTTGCCAATTCGGCATATCTTTCATCGGCTCGATAATAGTTATATTTCGGCCAAGTAGAAAGTTTCTGTGGCTTTTGCCCATTATATCGAATGGTAAACGGTAATAAAATGGCATTGGCTCTACCGTGCGGAACATGGAATTCTCCACCTATTTTATGAGCCATAGAATGATTCATACCCAAAAATGCGTTCGCAAAAGCCATACCGGCCAACGCAGAAGCATTATGCATTTTTTCTCTTGCCTCCGGATCTTCTTTTCCATTCTTATAAGACCGTTCCAAATAAGCAAACACCATCTTAATTGCCTGAACAGCCAAACCGTCTGTAAAATCACTTGCCAATGTGGAAACATAAGCCTCTGTTGCGTGAGTCAATACGTCCATACCCGTATCTGCGGTAATGGATTTAGGCAAAGACATCGTCAACGCCGGATCGATAATTGCCACAGTCGGTGTCAAAGAATAATCCGTCAAAGGATACTTCTTTTGTTCATCTTTATCGGTAATTACAGCAAACGGAGTTACTTCCGAACCGGTTCCAGATGTTGTCGGAATACAAATCAATTTTGCCTTTCTACCCAATTCCGGATATTGAAAAGCCCTTTTACGAATATCCATAAATTTTTGTTTCAAATCATTGAAATTCACTTGCGGTTGTTCATAAAATAGCCACATTCCCTTAGCAGCGTCCATCGCCGAACCACCACCTAAAGCGATAATCGTATCCGGTTC
This sequence comes from uncultured Anaeroplasma sp., assembly GCA_947592005.1. Lineage (GTDB taxonomy): Bacteria > Bacillota_I > Bacilli_A > Acholeplasmatales > Anaeroplasmataceae > Anaeroplasma. Next base: position 28,685 of record CANQDJ010000003.1, on the reverse strand, counting down.
AAATGAACGCATCAACGCAACTCCCTTTAAAACGGTTTGAATAGACGGATCGGGTTCTACATCGCAAAATAATTGATACGGGACTTCCGGTGTACGCAGTTGTAATTGATCGGTTACTTTGTTTACATATCCCAAATCAACCATAGATCGATCGGTAACAATCAAAGCCTTCTTCATTTCTTTCATTTGATGTAAATATTCAATAGAATCTCTTTCAAAGTAGATTTTTGCTGGAATTTTAAACCACTGCATATTATTTCTTCTCCGTCCTACTTTCTTAATATTTAATAAATTAATCGCACTGACATTACCTGCTACCGAATTATGTCCGTAAGAACCACACCCCAATGTTAAAGAAGGAATAAAGGCGTTATATACATTCCCTATACCTCCGAAAGTAGATGGGGAATTCCAAATTACACGAATAGCGGGAATAACATCACCGAAACGAGTGGCAAGTTCTTTAGAAGCCGTATGGATTGCCGCCGAATGACCAAGACCATTAAACTCCACCATTTGTTTTGCCAAATCGATTCCCTCTTCCGTCGTGTTGGCTTTTATCATCGCAAGAACAGGAGAAAGTTTTTCTCTGGTCAACGGTTCATCTACTCCAACCTTATTACATTCTACCATAATAATAACTGTATTCTGCGGAACATTCAATCCGGCTTGTTCGGCAATATATAAAGCGGATTTACCGACTATATTCGGATTCAATTTTGCGTTCGAACAATCTTCTTTCTTGTAAACTCCGAACATATACGCTTCCAATTTTTTCTTTTCTGTTTTATTCGCAAAATACACACCAAATTTTTTAAATTCTTCCACTGCTTCCTCATAAATCTCTTTGTCGATAATAACGGCTTGTTCCGAAGCACAAATCATACCATTATCAAAAGATTTAGACATAACAATATCATTTACCGCTTGGCGAATATTACAACTTTTTTCCATATATGCCGGTACGTTCCCCGCACCAACTCCCAAAGCCGGTTTTCCACAAGAATATGCGGCACGCACCATCGCATTTCCGCCCGTTGCCAATATTGTCGCAACTCCTTCATGATTCATAAGAGCGGTTGTAGCGTCCATAGAAGGGTGCTCAATCCATTGAATACAATATTCCGGAGCCCCCGCTTCCAACGCAGCCTCATATACTACTTTAGCCGCTTCCACACTACATTTTTGTGCACTCGGATGAAAACCAAAAATAATCGGATTTCTTGTTTTAAGGCAAATCAAAGCCTTAAATATAGCGGTAGAAGTCGGATTGGTTACAGGTGTAATACCTGCAACAACACCCACCGGTTCAGCAATCTCGGTTATTCCCGTTACCGGATCCTCGGCGATAACGCCAACCGTCTTCAATCGTTTCATATTATGTGTAACATACTCGCAAGCGAATAAATTTTTCGTCGCTTTATCTTCAAAAACTCCTCTTTGGGTTTCTTCTATTGCCAATTTGGCAAGTTGACCATGCTTATCCAAAGCGGCAACGGAACATTTTGCCACAATATAATCGATTTTTTCTTGAGTAAAATTTGCATATTCCGCCAATGCTTTTAATCCACGTTCAACTAAAATATTTACCTCTTCTTGAGGAGTTAAAACTCTATCTTCCATAATTTCCTCCGAAATTTAAAACTCATTTGTTTTATTATACATTATTTAATAATGATTTGTGATAAGTAAACGTTTACCAAAAAATCTACTTTTTTTACCCTTTTTTATCACATTTTTTAGTTTATCCCAAATTATATAATTTATCCTTTTCGATTATGGCAGAAAAAAAGATAATTATTTTTCAACAATTATCTCTTCGCCGACTTTTAATATACTATTTTCATTTAACTTTAAGAATTCCAAAGGAGAAAGTTGATATTTGGATAAGACATCTTCTATTTTATCACCATATCCTACCTTATGGGTTTTTCCTTTGTTTCTTTTATCAATAAACAACAACTGATTCCCTTCTAACTTCAATTTATCAATATCATTATAATCGGATAAATCCTCTAACTCTAAATTAAATTTCTTTAATATATCTTTTAAAGAATCACCATCAGAGGTCATATACGTTTTATTTGTTATACCAACATTATCTACAACGGGAAGAAATAAAATTTGATTCGGATAAATTGTATTAGAATACAAATGATTCACATTTTTTAAATCTTCTACTGTCGTATTATTCGCTTTCGCAATCATATATAAACTATCTCCGGGCTTAACAACATATTGCTTCATTGAATTATAACCATTCATAAAATAGTTTCCTTGCATAATTTAATCACCCATACTATATGTATGCGGTTAAATATCGGGCTTTTGGGCTTTTATCCAGCGAATCGGCGGAATTCCTTTGCTTTGTAAAAAAGCATTCGTACGACTAAACGGTTTAGAACCGAAAAAACCACGATAAGCAGATAAAGGAGATGGGTGAGCAGATTGAATAATATAATGATTCGAATTATTTAAAAATACTTTTTTAGATTGAGCGGCAGAGCCCCATAAAATAAACACAATCGGTTGAGGTAATTCATTTAATTTTTGAATAATATGATCCGTCAATATTTCCCAACCTAAATTTCTATGAGAAAAGGCTTGTCCCTCTCGAACAGATAATAAAGTATTCAATAGTAAAACACCTTGTTCCGCCAAATAATCCAAATTCCCATCTTGTTGAACGGGCATCTGTAAATCATCGGCCATTTCTCGATATATGTTTTGTAAAGAAGGTGGTAAAACAGGACATAAAACGGAAAAAGCCAACCCATGTGCCTGTCCATATTCATGATATGGATCTTGTCCCAAAATCACTACTTTTACATTCTCCATTTTAGTTTTAGATAACGCATGAAAAATTTTAGAATATTCCGGAAAACACCGATATGTTGCATATTCTTTATCTATCGCTTCTTTTAATTTTTTATAATATTCTTGTTTTTTCTCTTCATCTAAAAATTCTTTCCAACCCATAATAATACCTCCGTTATAAAAATTATATCATATTTTTAACTAAAAGAAACGAAATATAAAAAAGCCTATCAATAGATAGACTTTTATATACGAATGATTTTATTACTTTAATTCAGCAAAGTACTTAATAGTACGAACCATTTGACTTGTATAAGAATTTTCATTATCATACCAAGAAACAACTTGAACTTGATATGTATCTTCTCCTACTTTAGCAACCATAGTTTGTGTTGCGTCAAATAATGAACCGAACTTCATACCGATTACATCAGAAGAAACGATTGGATCGGTATTATAACCAAATGAGTCAGATTGAGCAGCCTTCATTGCAGCATTAATTCCGTCAACAGTAATGTCTTTTCCTTTAACAACTGCGGTTAGAATCGTAGTAGAACCTGTAACAACCGGAACACGTTGAGCAGAACCAATTAACTTACCATTCAATTCAGGAATAACCAAACCGATTGCTTTAGCGGCACCGGTTGAATTAGGAACAATATTTGCAGCACCGGCACGTGCTCTTCTTAAATCGCCTTTTCTATGCGGTCCGTCCAAAATCATTTGATCACCGGTATAAGCATGAATCGTACTCATAATACCAGATTGAATCGGTGCATATTTATTCAATGCATCAGCCATTGGAGCCAAACAGTTTGTAGTACAAGAAGCAGCGGAAATAATTGTATCGGCTGCAGTCAAAGTCTTTTCATTAACGCCATACACGATTGTCGGCAAATCGTTTCCTGCCGGAGCGGAAATAACGACTTTCTTAGCACCAGCGGTAATGTGTGCTTGTGCTTTTTCCTTCTTTGTATAAAAACCAGTACATTCCAATACAACATCGACACCCAATTTTCCCCAAGGTAAATTAACGGCATCTTTTTCATCATAAATTGTGATTGTCTTACCATCAACTGTGATAGAATGTTCACCGGCTTCTACTGTGTGGAATGCATCTCCGATGCGTCCGCAATATCCACCTTGTGCAGTGTCATACTTCAACAAATTTGCTAACATTTTCGGTTCTGTTAAATCGTTAATTGCAACAATTTCATATCCCTTAGCACCAAACATTTGTCTGAAAGCCAAACGACCAATACGACCAAAACCATTAATTGCTACTTTAATAGCCATAATAATAAATTCCTCCTAAAAATTGTAATATTTTTACACTAATATTTTACCACTATATTATTTTTTAATCAACAAAATTTATAGTCGACATAAACAAACAAAATTATGTAAACGTTTTATGTAAAATGGTTTTAGAAAGGATAAGATAAAAATGAATTATGTACCTTATATTTTAGAACAAGGAGAAAACGGGGAACGAGGTTATGATATTTATTCCAGACTCTTAAAAGACAGAATCATTCTTCTTACCGGTGAAATCAACGACGATATCGCATCGATAATCGTTTCTCAATTATTATATTTAGACTCCGTCAATACTGATCCGATTTGGATTTATATCAATTCTCCTGGCGGCTCTATCACATCGGGTATGGCTATTTATGATACCATTTGTTTTATTTCATCAAAAGTTCATACGATATGTATAGGTATGGCAATGTCCATGGCCGCCTTTCTTTTGGCTTCCGCAACCGGTAAAAGATACGCTTTACCTCATAGTGAAATTATGATTCACCAACCCTATGGCGGAATGCAAGGCGTTGTATCAGACATTGATATTCAAGCAAAAAGACTTTTACGTACGAAAAAAAATATGAATGAACTTTTGGCATTTCATACCAAACAACCCTTAGAAAAAATAACCAACGATACCGAAAGAGATTATTATATGACAGCCAAAGAAGCATTGGAATATCATTTGATTGATGAAATTCTGACCAAAAGAAATGAAACGGGAAATTAGTCCCGTTTTTATTTCTGTGATATTAAAAATGTTCTTCTTATTCTATCTAAAAAATTTTCCTGTGAATGATATGCCATTCTCAAAGTCTGATTATCATTATAAATGGATAAACTCTTAAAATTTTCCACCGTATAAGATAAATGATCTACCGTAATAAAAACTTCTTGCGGAGAAATGGCCTTTAACAATATATTCTTTTTTTGCGATAAAACAAGAGGGGAAGATAACGTCCGATACGCATTTGAATTGATTCCCGCTATTTCCGTAAGTTGAATACACCTTAACGTCGGATCAATTACACACCCATGCAAAGACTTATTATAAGCCGTTGACCCATACGGAGTGGAAATACACATTCCCGTCCCCCGAAATCTTTCAAAAAACTGTTGATCGATATTTACATCTAAAATAAGAGTTCTCGGCGGAGTAACTATTGTAATCTCATTTAATGCATTCGCAACAATCTCCTTATTTTCTTCATCGGTTATTTTACAAGTCAATAAATCTAAAAACTCAATTTGATAACTTCCTGTATTTATATCTTCAATCAAACATTCCAAATTATCCACATTATAATTGGCATAAAATCCCAAATGACCGGAATGAATTCCGAATAATACCGCATTCGGATATGTATGAAAGGCTTTAATAATAGTTCCGTCCCCACCGACAGCAATAACCAATTCCGGATTATCTTCATCTATTTGGTGTTTGATTTTCGGCTGAATTCGATTCGCTATTTTTTTAGACTCCTCATCATTCCTACATACAATGCAATATCGCATCATATACACTTCCTTCTTTTCCAGTTAATATACATAATTTTAACACAACCCTTGATTTTTATCTACAAATATTAGATAATATAAATAAATTTATATATAAAATTATTTTGGTGGTGGTTAAAGATGATTAAAAACAAAGAAATTGAATTTAAAACTTTTATTACCGAAAATGATTACTTGAATCTTTTAAAAGAATTCGAATTGGAAAACAATATTTTCCCACAAACTAACTTTTATTTCGATACACCGGATACAAAGTTAATGAACGAAAAAACCGTATTGAGAATCCGACAAAAAGGTTCAAATTATAAATTAACAAAGAAAACAAGAGCGGAAGTCGGGGCAGATGAAACACATCTTTTTATCAGCAAAGAAAAAGCCGAAGAACTATTGAAAAACGGATTTGATGCCAACATTATCGGTTTACCATATTATGTAAATAAAATTGCCGAGTTAACAACATATCGTGCTTCCACGCCTTATAAAAACGGAACTTTATTTTTAGATAAAAGCGTCTATTACGATAACATCGATTATGAAATAGAATATGAAGTAGACGATAGTCATCAAGGATTGATAGATTTTCAAGGCTTCTTGGATAATCATAATATCGAATTTAAAGAATCTATCCGTAAAAGCAAGAGAGCATACGACCATAGAAAATAATAGAATATAAACACAAAAAAGAGGGCTATAGTTTAACCCTCTTCTTTAATTTTATATGGAATACTTTTTCATAAAGACGGAAATATAACAAATCCGCAAATGATACTCAATACCGCTTCTACAAACAATAAAATTAACATAAATTTTTTTAAAGAAACCACATCGACATCTATTCCTTTATGTCTTTTCTTTAACGCATACACCGAAACGGAATTATATCCCAAAAATATACATAATGTTACCAATAAAGGAATCGTTATTACCCAGTTCTTATCTATAAGACTTAATAAAATACCGGCAATAAGTGATAACCCCCATATACAAGAGGCAATAATGACTCGTTTTTTATTCATATACAACCTCATAAGACGAATCCACAATAATATTTGAATCATTCGTTGTTATTGTTTTATCTTTCATATAAAGATAATTACAACCATCAAAATCAATATTTTGACCTAAAATAATATGACTGCCTATAAAAATAAGACGATTCATCTCCATATCTCCATATACATATACCTCATCAAAATCCATTTTAGCATATCCATCTTCATCTATCATTCTTCCTCTTCTTACCGTTTCTCCTTCCCACTCCAACTCATAATATGGATAAAAACTTGTAAAAGGAAAACCGTAAAAAGTAACCAACGCCGTACAATCGGACAAATCACAACTGCCGATATCAGAAGTATGTCCGTTATAGTTATCGAAAATAGAAAAATTCGTTATGTTTTTTCTTCCACCGAAAAACAAAACATACCCATCATTAGAAACGATATATCCATCTATATATCCTTTATCAATGAAACTTTTTTTCACATATTTCATTATGATAGCATTCCGATATATAGAAAAATCCAAATAATGTTCGGTTTCATTCATATTGATTTTTGAAACAAGTTCCGTTGGAACATGTAAATGAATCGTATGATTCTCTTTAAATTCCAAAGATATAGTATTATATGACTGAATAAAATCTTCTATTTTTTGGGCTTGGACTAGATTATTTAATGGATCATTTAATCTTTTTTGTTGATCATCAATAGAATAAAATTGATTATCCCAAAATTCAATCAAATTACCATATAATAACGTAGTCTTATCTAATTGATAGATTTCGAGCAAGGAATCATATAAAATTTCTTCTACTTGAATATCCTCATTGATATGATGATTGATATAATATACATTATTTATATTTTCATAGGAATTATAAGAATCCAAAAGCATATATATCTTTTCTATACTGCTACTATACAATTTTGTATATTCTGTCCGATTTTTGGAAACACTGCCAAGATTATCATCATCTAAATAATAATAAAATTCAAATTCTTCCGATAAAGATTGTAAAGTGGAATAATCACTTTCAATCCGATTAAATCCTCTTTTGACTTTTACAGAATGTACAATACCGATTATACTTGCAATAATAACACCGAGTAATAGTATAATTAAAACGATACGGATAATAATGCTTCTTTTTTCTTTTTTTGTAAAAACAACTGCCATACTAATCAACTTCTAATTTTTTTGTATTCTTCAAATTCTTTTGTATTACAGAAAACAAAATGATTATGCCCAATGTCTTGTAATGTCGGTTTATCTTCGGAATAATCATGGATAGACGGATCATAAACATATAATTTTTTATTTTTCTCTATATTCGGATCCGGAACAGGAATCGCACTTAAAAGAGATTTCGTATATGGGTGAAGTGGAAATTGAAATAATTCCTCCGCTTCGGCTATTTCTACTATATCTCCTTTATATATAACACCGATTCTATCCGATATAAATTTAACGATAGATAAATCATGGGCTATAAACAAATATGTCATATTCAATTCTCGTTGAAATTTTTTTAATAAATTCAACACTTGGGCTCGAATAGAAACATCTAATGCCGAAATCGGCTCATCGGCAATAATCAATTCCGGATGCATAACGATTGATCTAGCCAACCCGATTCTTTGGCGTTGACCACCGGAAAATTCATGAGGATACCTGGTTAAATGTTCAGGTAATAATCCTACTTCTTTTACGATAGATTCGATTTTTTCCATTCTTTCCTTTTCGCTGGAATACAATTTAAAACTATTTAATCCTTCCGAAATAATATATTCAACCGTAGCCCGCTCATTTAGAGATGCTGCAGGATCTTGGAATACCATTTGAATATTTCTTACAACTTCCCGATCTTCTTTATGAGATAATTTTCCGGAAATAACTTTACCTTTGAAAATAATTTGCCCTGCCGAAATGGGATTAATACGAATAATTGCACGACCTATCGTTGTTTTTCCACTACCGGATTCTCCAACAAGAGAGAAAGTTTCTCCTTTGTAAATATCAAAACTGGCATTACGGACGGCTTTAAATGTTTTTTTACCTTTGCCAAAACAAATATCTACGTTTTTCAAAGACAATAAAACTTCTCTTTCCTGTTTTTGTATATCTTCTTCGTTCTTTTCATTTTCAGAAAAATTCTCTTTATCCGGTAAAACAACATTGTCTTTTTCCTTAATTTCCTCCATTACAATCCCTCACTTTCCGTCAAATCTTCTTTTACCTCTGGTTCTTCCTTATGAGGTGATTCCGGATTGTCTTCAACAATAGTATTTTCCGAAGCCGCACTCAATTTTTCATGCAAATTTTGAATAATTGCCGGCTTTTCCACCTTAGGTGCCCGTGGATCCAAAAGCCATGTTTTGGCAAAATGGGTTTCGGTAACTTTAAAAAACGGTGGTTCTTTGACAAAATCTATTGCCATACGATATGGATTTCTCGGAGCAAAAGGATCTCCTTGTATCTTATTATATAATGATGGCGGTGTCCCGACAATAGAAAACAACTCTTCTCCTCTTACAGATAATTGCGGTAAAGAAGACAACAAAGACCAAGTATATGGGTGCCTTGGATCATAAAAGATTTCTTCTACTTTTCCGATTTCAACAATTTGACCGGCATATAAAACCACAACCCGATCCGCAACATTTGCCACAACACCCAAATCGTGAGTAATAAATACGATTGTAAATCCTAATTGTTTTTGTAAATCTTTAATCAACCGTAAAATTTGGGCTTGTATCGTAACGTCCAATGCTGTCGTCGGTTCGTCACATATTAAAATTTGAGGTTGACAAGAAAGAGCAATCGCAATAACGATTCTCTGCCGCATACCACCAGAATATTGGAATGGATAATCATTAAATCTTTTCTCTGCGTCAGAAATTCCTACCAATTCCATAAGATTTATCGCTTTTTTCTTTGCTTCGTCCCGAGTAACATCTTGATGTTTTAATATACAAGACATAATTTGTTGACCGATAGTAATAATAGGATTTAACGATGTCATCGGATCTTGAAATACTGTCGCAACTTTAGCACCACGAATTTGTTGCCAGTCGCTATTTAATTTAAATTTTGCCAAATCCAATTTACAGTATCCTTCTAGTTTTTCATCATCTTCTTCAAGATATTTCACTCTAAAAGCATACTTATCATATAAAGAATCCAAAACTTCTTCATTCGAAATATCCACACCACGCTTTAAAGCAGAACGAAAGATAAAAATAATATGAATTAATGCATTTATTTTTTTCTTGATAGGATATCTTGAAATAGATAAAACCAATTCTTTGGAAATCCATTCGTTTCTTTTTATGGTATCTTCCGCTATTTCCTTTTTAATATCGGTTTTATATTGTTCTTTCAATTCCCGTAACATAGTTTGATATTGGTTTTGTAATTCTTTATTTTGATTATATTTAATTTTTTCTTCTTTGGATTTTTCAGCCAATTCCGCCTTTAAATTTTTAATTTTCAAATCATATTCTTTTATTTCTTTTTTTATAGCCAAATATTCTTCTTTTCCTGTGGCATATGGCCCTTCTTCATATACGGCTTTTTTATCAATAGTTTGAATATAATTGAATTTCTCTGTTCGATCATAAAATAAATCATTGATTTGATTTTCATATGATTCAATAATTTCTTGTGAGGCTTGTTTTTTACTTTGAATTTCCGCTTTTATATCGAAAATCTTATTAAAAATTTCACTTCCAAATTCATATTTTGAAAATTTATTCAAAGATTTTAAGAAAATAGAATACATCAATTTATTGAATTTCGATTTTTTCGCATTGGTCTTTGACAACTCATCATCATAATAAACTATACTACCATTACTGACATATCCGTTGGAATCCAACATTCCCGAAAATGTTTTCGTTAAAACAGACTTCCCTGAACCGGATTCACCGACAATAGCCAAAGATTCTCCTTCGTAGACATCTAAATCAACGCCACGAATCGCATTCAATGTTCTACCTCTGACTTTAAAAGACACTTCTACATTTCGAAGAGATAATAATACTTTTTTATCTTCCATAGTATCACCTCTACATATGTGTTCTCGGATCAGAAGCATCTGCCAAATTTTGACCGGCAACATATAAAATGATGGTTAGTGTCGAAGCCAAAAGAACCGGAGCGATAAATTGAACAGGATATGTGTACATTACAATTTGTCCCGTATTAATTAATCTTCCTAGTGATGGCGTGCTGGCATTCATACCAATACCCAAATAAGACAAGAATACTTCATAAGAAATATAAGACGGCACTTCAGTAGCGATAATCGTAACAATTACCGATGTCAAAAACGGCAATATGTTTCTCGTAACGATTTTCCAAATATTCGTTCCCAAACATTTAGAAGCCAAATTATATTCTCGATCACGAATGATTATTACTTGCGTTCTTATAAAATACGCAATTCCTAACCAACCGGTTACAGTCAAAGCGGCAACAAAACTCCAGAATCCGGTACCGACAACCATTACAAATACAGAAATAAATAATAGATACGGAATGTTACCGATAATATTATAAACTTCTATCATTATTGTATCCACTTTCTTGGAAAAACCCCAAATCGCTCCGACTATAATTCCTATAGAAAGGTTAATCGCAGCACAAATCAACGATAGAGAAAGAGAGTTTTGAGCCCCTTTCCACATATGATTAAACAAAGATTCTCCATTCGGACCGGTTCCCAAACAATATTCTAAACTAAATCCAAATTGTCGAATTGCTTTAGAAGGACTTAAATTATAAGTTTGCGGATTCAATATATTGGGATTCACCATATAATCCAAAGTATTAAATTTGATAAACGGAGCATACAAATAGGTAAAAATCAACATTACTAGTAATATAGCCAATATTACCCAATTTGTTTTCTTCTTAAAAAACACTCTAAATACAGATTTCCAATAAGAATAACGTGGGGCAGTAATTTTTTCCGGATTGAAATTAGATTCAGGCAGTAATACAAATAATTCATCTTCACTTTTAGTTTCTAATTCACTTAATTCCATTATTTTCTACCTCCCCCTGTAGCAAATGAGATTCTAGGATCCAATTTTGCCATAACAATATCACCGATCAATAATGCGATAACGGATAATACAGCATATATAAACGATATGGCAACAATCGTAGCGTTATCCGTTTTATTGATTGCTTCAGTCAAAAGTTTACCCATTCCGGGAACACCATATACTCTTTCAGTAACAATCGCACCCGTCAAACAACCAATTATACTGCCAGGTATTCCCTGAGAAATTGGTATAATCGCATTTTTCAATATATGTTTTCTGAATATTTCGCCCTCAGATAAACCCTGTGAACGAGCAAATTTTACATAATCGGACGACATTTGATCGATCATATATCTTCTTACCCATTTCATTATACCGGCAACAGACGGCAAAGCCAACGACACAATAGGCATAATATAAATTAACCAATGTGGATTACTACCCAAGCCCCAGATGACAGGCAAATGGAATGCCCTATTTCCAATCATATAGAACAAATAAATGTATGCCAATGACGGAACGGCCATTATAAATATAATATATAAATTTCCTATTTTATCTGCCAATTTATCTTTATGCAAAGACAACAATACTCCCAAAGGAACTCCGAGAATATAAACAAAGAATGTAGCAATAATACCGATTATAAAGGAATAAGCAAGCATAGACATACCTGTCTTATACGTTTCATCTGCCAAAACATACCGATCATTTTCTCCATATCTTTGAATCTCCAACTCCGTAAGTTCCGTATATTTGAATCTTCTTTCATGAAGATTTACCGCCGTTTCAACAGTTTCCCCACTACCCGGATATTTTTGTTTCATCACTTTATCCGAACCTTGTTCGCTGGAAAAATATTCAAAGAAATCCTTATCGTCCGTATATCGAATACCGAAATTCAACGTTACAAAATTTTGATGGATAAATGGAAAATTCTTATCAAAATACAATAAATATCTATTCTTCGTTCCATATCCCATAATACATGGGGCTCCGTTAATTGGATCTTTACAAAACTTTATTCCTCTATCTATATCCCCATACTGTTCTATAAAATCATTGGATAATTTAATATAATTTGTCGTATCAAAAACGATCATTTGAGAAAAGAAATTCCATAATCTAGCAAAAATATTATAATCCTTATAAGCCAATAATAACGTACTATCATTGGATTTTATTTTATCCAATCGAACGATTTTATATCCTTTTTTAGAATATTTTTCTTTAAAATCAAGAACAGTTTGTGAAGAAGAATCATTTACCGACAAATCAGGCAAATTATATAAATCTTCATTCTTTACTCCTTGTTCTTCTGCAAGTTCCGTAATATAATCTCCATAAGTAACCAATTTTAAATAACCATATTTTTCCCACTTATTATAGCGATATTCCACTTTCTTATTATCCGAAAGTTTTTGGATATTTGGATCCCCCATAAAAATTTGATCACGGTGCATAAGTTGAAAGACAAGTAGCATTATAATAAATACTACAACTATAACAGATATAATCGAATGTAGAATTCTTTTTAATATATATCCTTTCAATTTTAATCACCTCTTTCTACTGTTAGAACAATAAAGCGAAGAATAATCTTCGCTTTTTTGTTCAAAAACTTTGACTTTTCTATTGTGCTGCAATACCAGTTATATGAATCATATCACCGCTAGTAGTCATTGTAGCCAAGAAACTTTGAGGATCTCCATAATCTGGACCCCAACCGCTTGATGCATCAAGATCATAGTTAGGCATTCCACCATCAGAGAACATTTCAGCATAATAGTTGCAAGAATAGTAAGAGTCTGGTGTAGAACAATCCAAGAAGTTAATTGTAACTTTATCTTTACCCAAAGCCAACTCAATAGAACTCTTTAATTTAGCAGATTGTGCTGACATAACCGGACTAATAGCAAGATTAGGCCAATCCAAATAAATGGTTTCGGTAATTCCCAATTCTTCTAATGCTTTTTCCAAATATAATTTAGCCAATTCTGGTTTATAGTAAGCATTGACACCATCTGTTAAGTTTGTTACCAATGCTCCTGCGGCTTGCATTTCACCTAAAACCATATCGCCATACGGAGTATTTGCTTTATAACCATGCGTTGCTGCGGAAGTAGAAACGAAGTTATATGGTGTATATGTGTTACGAATAGCCAATCTTGCACAATCTGCACCGGTAGATGGTGTTAGATAAGAAACTTTATCGAACGCATAAACCAAAGCACGTCTAAAGTTTGCATTTAACATTGCCTTCTTGGCAAGTTCTCGTTGGGCAGTTGTCTTTGCAGAATTAACTTCTCCAGCATAAGCACTATGATATGATGTACGATTTACATTTAATCCCATGAAATACGTCATACCATAATCTGTACTACCAACATATCCATATGTATCAAACGTTCCGTCCGCTTTCGCCAAAGGTAAAGTAACCTCGGATAAACTAGCACCGATATACGTTCCGTCTTTGGCTTTATTATAAACTTCCGTTGGGTTTGAACCATCTTCATAAACGTAAATTACTTCATCTAAAGTAACTTTATCCGCATTATAATATTTCGTATTCTTAACATATTTTAAAGAAGAACCCGGAGTGTTTTCTGAACAAATAAATGGTCCACAATACAAAATATTCGTTCTATCTACACCATAATTTTCTCCTTGTTCTTCCACAAATGCCTTATTGATTGGGGCAAAAGAGTTATATGTTAAATAAGTTAAGAAATAATCTGTCTTTTCTTTCAACTTAAATTGAAGTGTTTGATTATCTACTGCTTTAACTCCTACATCTGTAAATTGCTTTTCTCCGTTCATCCACTCGTCAGCATTTTCCAATACGGATAACATATAGGAAGTCGCACCCAATTCACCGCATCTTTGAACACCATATACGAAATCACTGGCTGTAACAGTCGCATATTCCTCACCGGTTGCTTTTACCCATTTTACATCATCTCTTAAATGGAACGTCCAAGTTAATCCGTCACTTGAAGTTTCCCAAGATGTTGCAATAGCCGGTGTAATATAGCCGACATTATCATATCCAATCAAATAATCCATAAAGTTTACCAAGTGTTGTGAATCACTAGATTGATATGTATTCGCAATATCAAACGTTTCAGGCCATGTAGATAAACCACTTGTATAGTTCTTTCTTTGTGTATAGCCTAATGCCGTCAATTCCTTTAACGGATCATACGCTGATTTGTGAGTTCCATCGGAAATGGTAGAATATCCGGCAACTTTATTTCTTTCTGCTTGCCATTTGGCTTTCATTGTTTCTCTATCTTCTTTTTTCACCAAATCTGTAGCAAGAACAAGTTGATCCAATCGATCCGGTTCATTTCCCCAATAACAGAATGGTGCTGATCCATAAGCGGCACGAGTAAATCCATATCTACCACCATCTGTATGAATCGGAATCAACACTGCTTGATTCAACATTTCGGCTTCCGCTTTGGCAAACCAATAATATCTGTCAGATGCTGAAGTCGCTTGAAGGGCATTATTATAGTATTCCATATAATCCCCCATAACATAATTATAAACGTCAGCCGGATTATTTATATCACCTGTAAATGGTTCTTCATCCGGGGCAGTCCATCCATCTGGAATGGTAATTACGCCGTCATCTGTCTTGTTAATGTTGACTGTATCATCTTTTTTACAAGAAGCCAATCCAACTACTGCAGTAGCGGCGAATCCTGCCAATGCAATTTTTTTAAATTTCATATTTATCTCTCTCCTTTTTTGAAATTTATGTATATTATAAAACATATAATTCAGTAAATCAAGATTTTTTTTGAATTTTTTTTAATCTTTACAGTTATTTTATGTAGAAAATTCAATTTAGTTGTCTAAAAAACAATATAAAGTTTCAATTTAGTAAAGCAGATTTAACTTTTTTTGTATATTATTTTATTTTTTATAAAATTATTGAATTTTAATTTTTTTTGATATATACTATAAACAGTACCTTTTTTACTTAGTTTTTAGCGATTGATGGACGGTGAAAGCATCAAAACGGGTATTTTGGGGAATTGGATAAACCAATTAAATAATAAGCGCTAATTAAATTTAGAATTAAGGTGGCACCGCGCCAATAAGGCGTCCTTAAAAGTTTTTCTTTTGAGGGCGTTTTTTTATTTAAAATGAAAGGGGATTATACAATGCGTTTTTTATCAGGTATTCAACCCAGCGGAAATATAACGCTGGCAAACTATTTAGGAGCAGTTCAAAATTTTGTAAAACTACAAGACGATCCTAAATTTAATGACATTTTAATCTTTATCGCCGACTTACACGCCATTACGGTACCGCAAGACAAAACGGTCTTGAGAAAAAATATAAAATCATTGGCGGCCTTATATTTGGCTTGCGGATTAGATCCCAATCGGGTTCATATCTTTATTCAATCCGAAGTTCCCGCTCATACCCAACTTGGTTGGATTTTACAATGTACCGGCTATATCGGAGAATTAGAGCGTATGACACAATATAAAGATAAAAAAGAAAAACAAATCGGTGGAATTACCGTCGGTCTTCTAACGTATCCGTCTTTAATGGCAGCGGATATACTTCTATATGATGCGGATATTGTTCCCACAGGCAAAGATCAGAAACAGCATTTGGAATTAACAAGAGATTTGGCAGAACGATTCAACACCAAATACGGAGATACTTTTGTAATTCCCGAACCATATATTTCTAAAACCGGTGCAAATATTATGTCTTTGATTGAACCGACAAAAAAAATGAGCAAGTCCGATCCGAATCCGAAAGCCTATATTTCTTTATTGGACGACTTAAATGTCATTAGAAAAAAAATTAAATCCGCCGTTACGGATAGCGAAGGAAAAATATACTTTGATGAAGAAAACAAACCTGGCATATCCAATTTATTAACTATATTATCTTGTATTACCAACGTATCTATAAAAGATTTAGAGGAGAAATACAAAGATAAAAATTATCAAGATTTCAAAAATGATGTTGCCGATGCTGTAGTGGCTAAATTAGAACCTATTCAAAAAAAATATAATGAAATACTAAATTCACCACTTGTCGATGAAGTATTGGATAATGGTAGAGATTATGCCAGTTATTTAGCAAATAAAAAAATAGCCAAAGTATTAAATAAAATGGGTTTGGGAAGAAAAAAATAAAGGAGATTCTTCTCCTAATAATATAGAAGAGGCTGTACCTTTCTATTTAAAAGTTAGGTTCACAGCCCCTTTTTTATTCTATATATTAAAAATTTATTCATAATCATATTGAAATACTATAGTATCATCTATCGTATATCCTGTTATCGTATGATTATCCCAAACTATATATCCTCTTTTAGACTCCCCTTTGGGAATCGTAATACTTCCCGGATTTATAAATATAACCGAATCTTTCTCTTCCAATAGGGGAATATGTGTATGCCCGAACAAAACCATATCCGTATCATAAACTTTATCTAACAAATGATGTCCATGTTCTAAATGAACATTTTTATCATTTATCTTCATATCCAATTCTTTCCTAAGAGGAAAATCCAAAACCATTTGATCCACTTCCGCATCACAATTTCCTTGAATACAAAGGATATCCTCTTTTATAGAATTTAAGGCTTGTATTACTTTTTTCGGAGCATATTCCTTCGGCAAATCATTTCTCGGCCCATGATATAAAACATCACCCAAACAAATGAATTTATCACAGTTCAAAAAATGAAATTTATTAATCAAAAATTCCGTAGAGTCGATTGCCCCATGAATATCAGAACATATTAAATATTTCATTGCGTAGTAACCTTCAATAACAATTTTAAGCAATCGTATATTTTATTGAATTCTTCATCGGTCAATGTTTCAAACATCGGCCAAGTAAAATCATAAATATCTACATTTATATTTTGAATAATCTCTTCCGTCTTTTTCGTCAGTTGAATTAAAATAACTCTTCCATCTTTTTGATATTGAATTTTTTGTAAAAAACCTTTCGCAACCAATCGATTAATCAACGGAGATATGGTATTGGTTGATTTGTGTAATCTTTTACAAATATCGGTAACCTTAGTTTGTGTGGGATTATGGTATATATCCAAAACAATAACGGCTTGAATAGAAGATAATCCATAAGGAGCACATAAGGCATCACGTACATTATTAAAATAATTGGATAACTGTTTGATCATATCAATTAATTCTATCCGCTTCTCTTTTGTTTGCATAACCGTTCCTCCTTTGCTTAATATTATACTTTATTTTTGAAAAAATAAAAATAAAATTTTCATTTTGAAAATAAAAATCCTTTAAAGATTTTACTCTGCTTTCTTTTAAAGGATTTCTACTATTACCATTCATTTTTTTCTTTTTTCAATTCATTTAACTTGGTTTCAATTCTGGATTTAACCAAATCGGATAATTGTTTTTTATTCAATTCCTGATACTCTTCATATAAGATAGGTTGTAAAATATGACACTCCAAAACCAAAGTATTTTTATTTTGATACTCTTTGGCATCTACTTTCCAAGTATCATAGATACAAACCGGAATAATCGGACATTTACTCTTCAATGCCGGTGCGAAACACGGTGTATGAAATTCTCGCATATTGTTTTTATTGTCGACATATCCCGCTTCGGGAAATAGGACAAATCTTCTTCCCGCTTTGATTTCTTCTGCCATTTCATTATATAAAACCAATTGGGATTTTAAATCATCAAACCGCAAGCGTTTTGCGTGTAAAAAATCACATAGACGATCAAAAACAAAAGCGTGACTCTTCGCTTCATCTATCACAAATGTAGAAGGATATTCTTTTAAAGTACTCAAAATGATTGCACAATCATCTCTTCCCTGATGATTAGAAACAATCAACGCTCCTTTTAAATCGGCATTCAAATATTCCAATCCCGTAGATTGAACTTTTAAATACATATCTTTTAAATACTTTTGTAAAAATTTATATGCATATAAAAAACGAGTAGAATCATCTAATTGATTATGTCGAATCTCACGTTTCATTCTACTGTTTAAACGAATACATAGAAATGCATTTTTTCGAATCATTCTTTTGAATCTCGAACGCATTACAATCACCATCAATTCTTTAAAATGATTATAACATTTAATGAAAATTTGTAAACATTTCCTATATGTTTTTTAATCAAAATTCAGTAGATAAAAAGTAGAATATCCTTTAATTCGGCATAATTTTCAACGAATTTCAAGCAATAACAAAGATACACCCGTTATTATTTCATAACCTTTAAGATTAATTTCGGATAGACTTGTTCATCTTGAATTGTAAAAGAATGAATTAACCTATTTTTTTCTTCTTCTATTTCATTTGTATTGGCAACCATTACCGCAAGCGGTTCTCCTTTTTTTACATAATCTCCAACTTTTTTTCGTAAAACCACACCTACACTATGATCGATTTGATCTCCGATTTTCGCTCTTCCCGCTCCCAATCTCATCGCTACATTTCCAACCTCTAACGCATCAATATGGCCGATATATCCGTTTTTTAATGAACATACTTCAATGGAATACGGAGCGATTTTAAATAAACTCGGATTATAAATATATCTTTCATCTCCGCCTTGTGCCTTCACCAATTTAGCCAAAGTATGCAAAGCCTCTTTGTTTTCTATTTGTCTTATACATAACTTTCTTGCCTGTTCAATAGTATCAGCCTTTTTCGCATCAAGTACCAAATGAGAAGAAATTTCCAAACATAATTCCGTAAAATCTTTAGGCCCTTTTCCGTTTAATGTATCGATTGCCTCCATTACTTCCAATGCATTTCCAACAGCATATCCCAAAGGCTCGTCCATATTCGTCAATACCGCCGTCATATTTTTATGAAAACTTTTCCCGATTTCAACCATAAGTTTGGCAAGTTTACCGGCAGATTCCAAATCTTTCATAAAAGCACCACTGCCTACCTTTACATCTAAACAGATAACATCAGCCCCACTCGCTAATTTTTTACTCATAATCGAAGAAGCAATCAACGGAATAGACTCTACAGTTGCGGTAACATCTCTTAACGCATACAACTTCTTATCTGCAGGAGCCAAATCCGCCGTCTGTCCCACAAGGGCAAGCCCTATGGAATTAACTTGGCGAATAAACTCTTCTTCGGATAAAGAAATGGAATATCCGGGAATAGATTCCAATTTATCCAACGTTCCGCCCGTATGTCCCAATCCTCTTCCGCTCATTTTAGCAAAACGAATCCCCAAAGAGGCTACCAAAGAGGCAACAACCAAAGACGTCTTATCTCCTACTCCACCCGTAGAATGCTTGTCTACTTTCACACCTTCGATTCCAGTCAAATCCAAAACATCACCACTATGTAACATCGCTTTGGTTAAATATGTCGCTTCTTCATCGGTCATACCATTAAAATAGATTGCCATAGTCAATGCCGACATCTGATAATCCGGAATGCTTCCTTTCGTATATCCATCAATAAAAAAGGCGATTTCTTCTTCCGTCAAACATTCTTTATTTCTTTTTTTCATTATAATATCTACTGCTCTCATATACTCCCCTTACTTTCTATACTTAAAGTTTATTATATATTCCCAAAACCAATACCTCAAAATCTTCTTGAGAAGCAAATTTCATAAGCAATTCCTTTAATTGTTCCATTTGCCCTTCCAACAAACTACATTCTATATAAAACCTATATTGTCCCATCTCCGTTTTCATAGGTCGAGATAATATGGATTTTAAATTTATATTCAAATCATGGAAATTCTTTAATATATCATACAATATACCCGGCCTATCCTTTTTCGCCGTAACAACCAACGATACCTCTGCCTCTGTTAAAATCGGTTTTACTGTTTTTTCTTTGGAAACAATGAAAAATCTCGTTTCATTATGTTTACTGTCGGCAATATGCGGAATCACCGTTTCAAAAGAATAAGAATCCAAACTATGCATAGGAATAATCGCACCACACTTCTTATCCCCTGATAAAACACGCTCCATACTTTCTATATTGCTTTGAGTTGTACAAATCGAAAAACTATACAAAGATAGAAATTCCAAACATTGGCCATACGCCTTAAATTGAACATAACATACTTCAACATCTTCCAATTTTTTCGCATTGGTTACAAAAGCAAAATCAATATTCACCTTAATTTGCGATAAAATTTGAAAGCGATGGGCAATCATTTGATCCATACTTTCTACGACAAAACCATCTAACGTATTTTCAAATGGTAATATTGCCAACGTATCTTTTTCTACTGCCAACGCCGTTTTTAAAATACTGGGATAATACTTTACTTCATACGCCTCACCCTGTTGTTTTAAATATAATTCACAGGCAATATCGCTATACGTTCCCTTTGGACCTAAAACCGCAATCTTTTTCATATTCTACCCCCTCATACAACGGCATCATTTCATACCCTTTATCTGCGTTAAAATAATACACACTGCGACTCCGTTGTTGTTTAACCACATAATACATATTATCTTTTATAACCACCATAGTATCTTCTTCAATTCCAAAAGCGTCATACGGATACTGTTTTAAACTATCATTATAAATAACCAAATCTTCTTCTTGATAATGCGGACATATCGTAATATCCAATATCCCCAAACAATCCACCATCTTATAATTCCATTTATGAAAATTATCTATATACATATCTCGATCTCCCATAGAAGCCCTACTGAATAACATCGCTCCTGCGGAAGAGCCGGCAAACACTTTATCCGTATTTTGATATTTATATAAAATTTTATCTAACCCATATGTTTTAAACACTTCTACCAAGTCATTACAACAGCCACCGGAAATATATAAAATATCACTGCTTTCCAATAACTCTTCAAATCGGTCGATATTTTCCCAAGTCAAATCTATTATCTTACAAGGTAAATCTTTCATCAAAGTATGAAACTTATCTATACTTTTATCTATATCTTTTATCGTTGCGTAAGGACAATACAATACAATCGGATTTTTCTTTTGTGAAAGATTCAATATTTCTTTTTCCAATACATTCCCCATTTGTTCCATATTCGTTCTACCGCCGATTAAAACAAAGACAGACATACTAACACCTACTTTTTATACGCTTCCAAGCGATAAATAGGGCCTACCTCAGACCATTTATCTTCAAATTCCGTAGTGATATTATCCGGATACAATTCCGTATCTTTATGTAAATCTAAAGAAATACGTTCTAAATGCCAACCATTGTTATTCCAAGACTGTAAAGAATATTCGAAAAATTTTCGATTATCGGTCTTTTGAAAAACCTTACCGCCTTCTTTTAAAATATTCTCATATTGTTCTAAATATTTACTTGAAGTCAATCTTCTTTTCTCATGACAATTCTTTGGCCATGGATCTGAAAAATTCAAATAAATTCTTGCGACTTCTCCACTTTCAAAATAAGATTCAATTTCTACCGCATTAAATAAAACCAAGCGAACATTATCTTGCGGATTCTTATCTAATTTTTCCTTTACTCTTAATAATACAGAATCATATTTTTCAATGGCTATATAATTTATATCGGGATTCTGTTCGGCAAGTTTTAAAATAAATTGCCCTTTTCCACAACCGATTTCTATATGAATAGCCCTATCATTTGAAAACACATTTCCCCATTTTCCTTTATAATCTTTTCCATCAAAAATAAAATAAGGGCTCTCCTTTAATTTATCTAACGCATTTTTTACTTTTCTTAATCTCATACTTTACTCAGTTCATATATAGCACACAAATAAATTTCGATAAGTTTATAAAAATCTTCTTCCAACATATATTCATTGGCTATATGACAAACATCCTCTCTTCCTACAAACAACGGTCCGAACGCCACAGCGTTTGTCAATTCACCTGCATAAGTTCCACCGCCGATCGTCATTGGCTTGGACTCATAATCCTTTGTACATTTTTGATAACACTTCCATAACGTTTGGACCAAAAATCCCCTTGGATTTACATAATGTCGTGGGCGTTGACTGAGGATTGTGTAGGAAAAACCGCTTTGTCGTTTCATTTGATCCAAACATCGTTTTATCACAACAAAATGTTCATCTAAAGGTACTCGGCAATTCACTCCTATTTTAAAATGTCCATTTTGATACTCGGCAACCGCTAAATTAGAAGTCAAACTTTTCATTTCTTCATCAAATGCTTGATATCCCAATTTTTCTCCTTTGGTATCCCATAGAAAATAACGATCCATAAAATCAGCCAAGACAGAATCTGTACATTCCTTTAAAAATTCAAATAAAATACATATCGCATTTTGCCCCTTTTCCGGACACATTGCATGAGCGGCAACTCCATAAGCCACATACATATCCTCGATAATATCTCCCGAATACTTCTTTCGGTTTAAAAAATCTCTATATTCTTTTCTTAAATCCTTCTTTAATCGCATTTTCGCAGTAGACGGAACGATATTATATCGTAACCCGGCATGAAATTCTTCCAAAACAGAATCACTGATATCATGAAAAATGTCATACGAAATCATTCCTTTTTCTCCATATATAAGTGGAAAATCCGCATCGGGTGAAAAAGCAATCTCCGGTTTCTTTTCCTTTTGAAAATATCTTTGCAGACAACGACTTCCGCTTTCTTCATCACAACCCAAAATAAGACGAATTCTTTTTTGCGGTTCAAATCCATTGTCTTTCAATATCTTTAAAGCAATATATACGGCAGCAACAGGACCTTTGTCGTCCATAACTCCCCGTCCGTATAACTTACCATTACGAAGATTTAAAGTAAATGGATCGCTTTGCCATTCCTCTTTATTGACCGGAACAACATCTAAATGTCCCAAAATACCTAATGTTTCTTTTCCTTTTCCAAACTCGATATGCCCTGCATACTCATCCGTATTGCATACAACAAATCCGTCTTTTTTCGCATAATCCAATATATAATTTAAAACATCATGATTGGCTTTTCCAAACGGAATAACAGAATTCTCCCGATAGGTATCCAAAACACTGGGAAAAGATATTAATTTTTTTAAAATTTCCATTGCTTCCGTTTTATATTTCGAAATTTGTGCAACATATTTTTCCATATCCAATACCATATAAAACAAAAATCTTCAAAACAGATTTCGTTCCATCCATTTTGAAGATAAATAAAATGTTTTATGCTATTTCCTTTCCCAAATTCAATTCTATTATCTTATTTGTAAGAGCCTCGATTGCCCGTTGTTCATCTTCACCATCACAACTGATTTCAATCGTTGTCCCACTGTATATCCCTAAAGACATTACACCCATAATGGATTTAAAATCAACTGTTTTTCTCAATGCGGAAAGTTCAATGGAACATTCATATTCCATCGCTATATTAACCAAAGTCGTCGCCGGTCTAGCATGAATCCCCGCTTCCGCCGTTATTCTAAATGTTTTTTTTACCATATTATCCTCCTTTATTTTTTTAAAAGTTGTGCTTGAATCGTTTTAGAATCGTATTTATATAATGTTTTTATTACATTCCCCGTAACAAACACTCCACTCTGCGACAATTCTTTCAGCACTCGCAAATTTACCAAATCCAAATCCAAAACTGTAACTTTTAATCTTGAATTATCTACTTCAACAGAACTGATATTATCTAGTCCACCATACGCATTTTGTAAATTCAAAATAAATTCTTCATCAATTTTCAATATCGATTTTTTATTTTTTTTCTTTTTTACAATAAATATACATATAACACTGAGAATTACACAGCATACTATACAAGGAATGAGGCAAAACAAAAATCGTAAATCATTTTCTCCGTTTGCTAAAACATCGTCAAACCAATTTCTCATAGAATGCTCCTTCCTATCAACAAATTACTTATATATTTATTATAAAATAAATATCGTTAATATGCAACATTTGTCTAAACCATTTTTAACGAAAATGCATACTCTAAAATGGGAGGTGAAATAATGAACTGCGATACTTACAATCAGGATTTAGATACCACCAACTGCAATTTCATTAAAGATACGGTTGCGAAAATCGATAAAATTCAAAAAGAAGTTATCTCCGATACGACAGGTCGCTGCATCGCTTGTGAAGCTTCCCTATTCACTTCTGCAAATAACACCATTCCTGTTCGTTTCTTCACTTGTTGCGGAAATCCTGTTGTCGCAACAAACGGGCTACCATTAGCCGACACGATGTTCTTCCGAATCGAATCCGTTCGCTGCAATCGGTATGTAACACTTCGTCTATTAAATGTCAACGGATCTGATCTTGAAGGAACAAATTATACTTGTATATTGGATTTGGATTGTGTCGGTTCTATGCAATGTCTTGATCCGATAAGCGTAGAAGTATGCACGCAATCTACCGATTAAAAAGGAGAATGTTCCGATATAAAGGTTCTCCTTTTTTTGTATAATTATTCCAAAGTGGCTCCATCGGGAGCTTTTTTATCGTTATATCCGAACTTCTCAAAAAATTCTTCTTTAAAATCCGCCAATCGATCTTCACAAATCGCCTTACGAATTTCTTTCATTAAATTTTTCAAAAAATAAAGATTATGATACGTCAATAACCGCATACCCAAAATTTCTTCCGACTTCACCAAATGATTCAAATATCCCTTTGTATATGTCTTACAAACAAAACAATCACAATTCTGATCCAATGGTGTCTTATCTTCTTTCAGCGTTGCTTTTTTTACCTGTAACTTCCCTAAAGAAGTAAATGCCGTTCCATGACGAGCATTCCGACTCGGCAAAACACAATCAAACATATCGATTCCATTCATAGAACCCACAATCAAATCATCTGGAGAACCGACTCCCATTAAATAACGAGGTTTATCCTTCGGCATAATCGTCGAAAGATATTCCAACATTTCATACATTTCTTCTTTAGACTCTCCTACGGACAAGCCACCGATAGAATATCCGTCAAAATCTATTTTTTGCAATTCTTCCAAACAATGCTTACGAAGATTTTTATCTCCTCCGCCTTGAACAATTCCAAATAACGCTTGTTTATCGGGATATTGATGGGCTTCTTTGCCTCTCTTTGCCCAACGAATCGTTCGTTCTACGCTTTCTTTTAAATACTCTTTTGTCGCATGAAAAGGAGGACATTCATCAAAAGACATAATAATATCGGCTTGTAAATTGTTTTGAATTTGAATCGATTTCTCGGGAGATAAAAACAATTTTTCTCCCGATTTATGATGCCGAAATTCTACACCTTCTTCCGTTATCTTTCGAATCTCGGATAAAGAAAAAACTTGAAATCCACCACTATCCGTCAATAAAGCGTGATCCCATTGCATAAAACCTCGAATCCCACCGAAAGAACGAATGATTTCATCTCCAGGTTGAAGCCAAAGATGATAGGTATTTGCCAATATCAATCCGTCGCTGACTTCTTCTATCTCTTTAGGAATCAACGTCTTTACATTCGCTTTCGTTCCAACAGGCATAAAAATCGGTGTTTCAAAATCCCCATGTGGAGTATGCAAAATACCATATCTTGCTCCGGTCTGCTTACAAATATGCTTCAATTCATACCAAACTGCCGCCATTACCGTATTCTCACAATCTCTTCAATCATAATATCTTTTATCGGTCGATCATGAATCGTTTTACTATTTGCAATCGCATCAACAACCTCCATTCCGGAAACCACAACACCGAATCCGGCATACTCTCCGTCCAAATAAGATGCATCTTGATGCATAATAAAAAATTGAGAACCGGCAGAATTCGGATTAGACGTTCTTGCCATAGAGATAACTCCTCTTGTATGTTCCAATAAATTTTTAAATCCATTGGATAAAAATTCACCTACTATTTTATCTTTACTTCCTCCTATCCCCGTTCCGGTCGGATCGCCTGCTTGAATCATAAATCCCGCAATCACACGATGAAAAACAATCCCATTATAAAATTTATTCTCCACCAACTTCAAAAAATTCGCTACAGTAATCGGGGCAACATCGGGAAACAATTCCAAAGTAATTTCTCCCAAATCTTTTATTTTCATTACACATCTCGGATTCCTATCCTTTAAAAAATCCAAATACTTCATGTTCTTCAACTCCAATCTTATAAAATCAACATCGCATCTCCGAAAGAAAAAAAGCGATATTTTTCTTTTACAGCCTCTCGATAGGCCTCTAATATAAATTCTCTTCCCGCAAAAGCACTTACCAACATAATCAACGTCGATTTCGGTAAATGAAAATTGGTAATTTGTGCATCAATCGCCTTAAACGTATATCCCGGATAAATAAAAATAGACGTTGTCCCACAACCCGCTTTAAAACCGGTAGGAGAATACGCAGATTCCAACGTTCTTGTAGAAGTCGTCCCGACTGCCACAATTCGTTTTCCTTCTTTCTTGGCCCGATTTAACCGCTCCGCTGCTTCTTCAGATATTTCATAAGACTCATAATGCATTTCATGATTTTCCAAATTTTCTTCCTTAACAGGACGGAACGTTCCAAGCCCGACATGAAGGGTAATATAAATGATCTCCACTCCTTTATCTTCCAACTGCTTCAAAAGTTGCGGAGTAAAATGCAAGCCCGCCGTAGGTGCTGCCGCACTACCAGAATGCTTCGCATATACCGTTTGATACCGATCATTATCTTTTAATTTTTCATGAATATACGGAGGAAGTGGCATTTCTCCCAAAGAATCCAAAATTTCAATCAATATCCCCTCATATATCAATTCAAAACGACACTTTCCCATATCCTCTTTTGATATACATTTGGCCTTTAATCTGCCATCTCCGAAAACAACCACACTACCGATATGAATCCTTCTTTGCGGTTTTACCAACGTTTCCCAAACATTATTCCCACAATCTCTCAATAACAAAAGTTCTATAACCGCTCCGGTATCTTCTTTCATTCCACACAATCTAGCAGGAATAACTTTCGTATCATTTAATACCAAAACATCTCGATCCGATAAATATTCCGTAATATCTTTAAAAATACGATGTTCAATCGTATGATTTTTTCTGTTTAATATCATCAATCTCGAATCACTACGATTTTCCAACGGAGTTTGAGCAATCAATTCCTGCGGAAGTTCATAATCAAAATCCTTCGTAAACATTATGAAAAAATTCCTTTCAAATATTTTATTCCTAATTGTTTATATGCTTTTTCTGTCGCAATACGACCTCGATTCGACCGTTGAATAAATCCTTCCTGCAATAAATACGGCTCATAAACATCTTCTATTGTCGTTACTTCTTCCGATATAGTCGCCGCCAAAGACTCCACTCCAACAGGACCACCCTTAAATGTTTCGATAATAGCCCGTAAATATCGATAATCGGTATAATCCAAGCCGTCGTGATCGATTCCCAATTTTTTTAACGCATTTTGACATATTTCCAAAGAAATAATTCCATCGTTACGGACGTCCGCAAAATCCCGAACTCGTCGAAACAAACGATTGGCAATTCTCGGAGTTCCACGACTTCTCTTCGCCAACTCCAAAGCGGCTTGTTCATCAATTTTCGTATTATAAACCAAAGCCGTCCGATCGATAATTTTCTTTAAATCACTTACCGTATAATAATCCAACCGAAGAACCACTCCAAACCGATCTCGTAAAGGAGCAGACAAATCCCCGAATCTTGTCGTAGCCCCGATTAAAGTAAACGGCGGAAGATCCACACGTATAGTTCTGGCTTGTGAATCCTTTCCAACCATAATATCCAATACATAATCTTCCATAGCACTATATAAAACTTCTTCGACAAATCTCGGCAATCGATGTATCTCATCAATAAAAAGAACATCTCCTTCTTGCAAAGTAGACAATACCGCAGCCAAATCTCCACTTCTTTCGATAGAAGGTCCGGAAATAACTTTAATATTTACATCTAACTCATTGGCAATAATCGTAGCCAAAGTGGTTTTTCCCAACCCCGGAGGACCATACAACAACACATGGTCTAATGCCTCATGCCGTTTTAATG
>CANQDJ010000002.1 GCA_947592005.1 uncultured Anaeroplasma sp. | reverse complement strand
CTTTCTTTCATGTATGGTTTAACAATAGATATGGTTTAACCATAATTAAGAAAGAAAATAAACCTATCCTTTAACATGTCCTTTTTCCCCCTTCATATAATAAATAGTAAGAAAAAGGTAAAATTTTAAAAATAAAATGATATTTATGTCGCTTTCATTCATTTTCATAAGAAAAAGAGGCTTATAATAGCCCCTTTTATCTTATAAATATTCGATTACTATACAATAGATACTTAATCCCGAACCTGCCGAACAAACTGCATATTCACCGGCAGATATACTTTCGAATGTATAATTAACTATCGTGTTCGTATCTATTGTCGGTGTTTCGGCTTCTGTTTTAGAGTTGGTACTATCATACAGAGCGGCATGTCTATCGGCCCCTCCGGCATAATATACGGTTATGTTTGCTGTTTTTGTTGTTGTGAAGCGAATACAAGCCGAATTGTAGTTTCCAACACCACCAAGAGAAACGTATTTACTTATCGTAGTAGAAGCGATTTCTTTGTCGCAAGATACAATAGAAACATTTTTTTCTCCTTTATAAATGGTTAAGGCTCCTTTTGTAACAAAATCTTCTATTGGATCAACATCAAAATCATTGAATGTTAAGACAACACTTTCGCTTATTTCCGGATTTGGATTAGGACTCGGTGTTGGGTCTGGAGAAGAAGTAGAACCGCTAGAGAAACTGCCTTTTAAAGTTCCGGCATTGTTTTTAACGTATTCTTTTACTTGATCCGTTGGAAGTAAATTTTCAACTTTAGATACTTTATTGTTAGAATCGTAATAGAAAACATCGACATTTGTATCAAACGCTTGGTTGTAAATGTTATCATTATCCACAGGTTCTTCCCGAGTATTGACTTTTGTTTCGTTATTAACTCCCGTACAATTTTCCACTGTGTTGTTGTAAGATTTAATAACGCCTCTTAATCCGCTTCCTTCTTTGGTTTCCATTGGATTATTACATTTTTCGAATACACAGTTTTCCACGAAAGCAAACGCACCTGCACGGATAGACATATTGGTTCCTGTAGAATTGTAGTAGTAATTGTTATACATATGCATATTTGCTTGACGTCCTAAAGGTAAACGGCTATTACAATTTTCGTAATAATTATGATGGAATGTTATACAGGCAGTGTGTTGAGAATCTGAACCCCCGATTAAACCTGTTTTATGGTTCTTATAATAATGGTTATAAGATAAAGTAATATAGGCGTTTTTCTTGAAATCGGTTGCCCCATCACCCTCATGCTTATCTTGTTCTGCACAAACGTCCCAATTATTCTTTCCTTCGTTGAATGTATTGTGGTGAACCCAAAGATGTCCAGTTGTAAATCCTTCTAAAGTAGTAGAATCGTCAGAACCTTCAAAACTGCAAGCATCTTCGGTATAATCGTCAAATGTTAAGTTCCGAACTTCGATTGAAGAACACTTTTTCCAAGTAAATCCCCATTGATATAGCATAGCATCACAACCGATGCCCTCTATCGTTACATTTTTAGCCGAATCTACATCTAACATATTATAATAAGAATCAAATTCGTTTTTACTGCTATCCCATTTTATAGAATTGGATAAACCATTTAATTTGGTGATTCCGTTGGCTATATCGTTGTCAAAGTTATTAAATCCACCATTTACAATATCCGTTTCCGAATAATTCTTTTTAGATAAAACCGTACCATTTAATCCTTTTATATTAGAAGGATCGCCGGAAGTATAATTGATTTTATTCCAAGTGGCCGCATTGATTGTGCCGATAACACGGATAATAAGTGGAACCGTTCCTTTTTGATTTTGTAAAATATTTGCCAATCCCGTATAAGTTTTAGAACCGATTTTTGCGGTAACGGTATTTTTATTTGAATCATTTACATAGACGATTACGGCATTATCCTTTGGAGTTCCGTCGTCTTTATATGCTCCGACACCACTGGTATATTTGAAATGAGCATAACCCGAGCGGTCGTATTTTGTAACAACGATATTATCGATTGTTTTGGTTATGTCGGTATTTTTAACTTTTATCGCAATTCGATATGTTCCTGCCGGAATACCGATGATATCGGCACGAATGGAAGTGTTGTTTTCTCTTATAAGTTGAGCATCGAGTTTGGTATTGGCTTCGGAGGTTCCATAATAAATTTCATAATTGGAAAGAGGAGTATTCAATTTATTGAATTCAACAAAAGCCCCTTCATTATATCCACCGGAATTAGTAATGGTTATATCTGTTTCCGGAGGAAGAGAATCCGGTATAAATTTAGCATAAATATTGGTGTTTTTGGTTAATTTATATGTATCAAAATTAAATACAGTATTAAAGTCCGGATCCTCATACCAATTGATAAAGGTATATCCTATTTTTGATTCTAAGTTTGTAGGACGAACGATAGTAGAATTATATTCTCCATCTATAGAATCCAAAAGGGTATTATCATCATAGAATTTTATATCGTAATGTTTGATTTCGAATTTAGCATAAATATTGGTATTTTTTGTTACTTTATATGTATCAAAATTAAATACAGTATTAAAGTCCGGATCTTCATACCAATCGATAAATGTATATCCTATTTTTGTTTCTAAGTTAGTAGGACGGGTTATCGTACCATTTTGGTTTATATTTATGGTAGAAAGAATAGAAGTTCCATCATAGAATGTTACGGTATATGTATCCGTTATTGTTTGTTCATATTTTGCGTAAATATTGGTATTTGCGGTCAAGGTTTTGTTAAAATCGAATACAGTATTAAAGTCCGGATCTTCATACCAATTGATAAATGTATATCCTGTTTTAATAGGTGCGGTAATCGGAGTAACAGATTGACCTAACGGAACGGTTTTGGTTTCTAAAATGGTATTACCATCATAGAATGTTATAGAAACAGAAGTTTCTTTGGCATCGGATTTCCATTGTAAATATAAAGATGTTTTTTTAGTTATCAGCATAGGAAAAGAAATTTTGGTTTGATAATTGCTTTCAAGGAACCAATCTCCTTTTGTAAAATTGGTTTTTGTCGGCTCTATTTCGTTAAAAACATCTTTGAAGATCATTTCTTCTGTTAAGCGAGTTCCCACTTCATAAGATTTGGTAACCGAATCGATTGTGTCGGAATTAACTACGAAAGTTAAATCGATTTTTTCCGGTTCGGAGTTTGTGTTTTCTTCTTTTTGTTTTGATGTGCAAGATGTTATTAAAAACAAGATAGCGAAAACGAAGAAAACAAAAAAGAATTTTCTTGGTTTTGGCATAATATCCCTCCGTATAAAAGTATCGTTAATTTAATTATAAGAATTTTAAAAGAAAAAGTAAAGTAGTTAAAATAATGAAAATATTTTTGAATTTTCATTCGATTTTATGAAAAAATATGGGTTATTTGCAAATTATAATTGACTTTTATGGTAAAATTAAACCATAATTATATAGGAGCGTGATACTGTGAACACGAAATTAGAACGAACAAAAGTCTTTCGTGATCCTTTATATGGATATATTACGGTAGATTATAAAATAATCAGTGATTTGATTGATTCGAAAGAACTTCAACGATTGAGAAGAATTCGACAATTGAGTGGAGTTTCTATGGTTTTTCAAACGGCAGAACATTCTCGTTTTACTCATTCTTTGGGTGCGTATCAAATGGCAAATTTAATTTTAAAAAACGTAGAAGGAATCGAAGTGCTCAACGAATACGAACAAATCTTGTTTTTATGTTCGGCTTTACTGCATGACATTGGGCATGGACCATATAGTCATGCGTTTGAGAACACGATTCAAGATAGTCATGAAGATATGACGATTAAACTGATATTAAGTGAACAGACTGATGTCAATCGAATTTTGCGAATTTGCCCGACTTTGGCGTGTGATATTGCGGCAGTTATTTCTCATAATGGAAAATTTCCTTTAATTGAGGCGTTGGTTTCTTCTCAATTAGATGTCGATCGAATGGATTATTTGTCTAGAGATGCCTATTTTACGGGAGCGGCTTATGGTCATATTGATTATTATAGAATATTGAGAAGTATGAAAATTGTCAAACATAAGGTTTTAATTCGAGCAAGTGGAGTTCATTCTATCGAATCGTATTTAATGAGTCGGTATCATATGTATTTCCAAGTATATTATCACCCTGTTGCCAGAGCGTATGAATGTATATTGGAAGGGATTTATGCGAGATTAAAAGATATGGTAGAGGCAAATGAAACAGTAGATGCCTCTATTGAAGCATTTTTAAAGGTAGTAAGGGATAATGACGATGTTTTATCGTATATTGAATTGGACGATGCGTATGTCAATGGATTTATCAAACAATTAACTAAATCCGAAGATAAGATTTTGAATACTTTGGCGAATGCGTTTCAAAACAGACATTTGTTTTCCTTTGTGGATTTGAATAATAATCCTACGGAAGAAACGATTCAAGAAATTAAAAATAAATATAATGAATTTACCAAACGGTATTATTATAAAGAAACCACCGTATCCGCTGTTGCGTATTTACATAGTAAGAAAAGCGATATTAACGATATAAAAGTATTATTGCCGAATGGAGATGTTAAATCATTAGATGAATATTCTCCCATTATAAAAAGTCTTACTCAAACCAGTTATAAAAAAGTAGACAGAATTTATTATTTTGAGGATTAAATATGGATATTATTGTCGTTGAAGGAACACACGATGCCATTCGGATTCAATCCATTTATCCGGATTGTCCTTGTGTTGTTACAAACGGGAGTCAAATTTCCAAAAAAACATTGGAATATATAAAAGAATTAAGTAAGAACAATACGATTATTTTATTTACCGATCCGGATTCCGCAGGAGAAAGAATACGCAGTAAAATATTGGAAGTTGTTCCTGATGTGAAACAAGCGTTTTTAAGAAAAAAAGACTGTATCAGTAAAAATAAGAAAAAAGTCGGTATTGAACACGCTTCTAGAGAAGCGATTGTCGATGCGTTAAGTCATATTTCGATTACACCGAATCAAAATCCAACTATAACGACAGAAGATTTATACCGCTATGGATTATTGGGAAATACGAATAGTGCCAAACTTCGGCAACAAGTTTCCGATTGGTATAATATCGGAAATCCGAATGGAAAAACATTCTTGAAACGATTGAATTTAATGGGTATTACGGTAGAACAATTAGAGGAAACGATATGCAAAATAAGAGAGAAA
Organism: uncultured Anaeroplasma sp.; assembly: GCA_947592005.1. Classification (GTDB taxonomy): domain Bacteria; phylum Bacillota_I; class Bacilli_A; order Acholeplasmatales; family Anaeroplasmataceae; genus Anaeroplasma. Next base: position 68,818 of record CANQDJ010000002.1, on the reverse strand, counting down.
TCTTAATGGATTTAAAAAAATACAACATAAATATTAAAAAGAAATATGGGCAAAATTTTTTAATCGATCAAAATATATTATCTAAAATCGTAGATACTGCCGAATTGGATTCTACCATTGCCGTAATCGAAATCGGTGGTGGAGTGGGAAGTTTAACCGATAAGTTATGTCAAAAGGCCGGATATGTATTATGTTATGAAATAGATTCGGAATTGATTCCGATTTTAAGACAAAATTTAAAAGAATATTCTAACTATGAAATCATAAATCAAGATATTTTAAAAGTAGATATTCAACAAGAAATAAAAGACAAATTATCTTCTTTTTCCAAGATTTATGTTGTTGCCAATCTACCATATTATATTACCACTCCGATTCTTTTGAATTTGTTGGAAAAAACAGATCGAATTCAAAGATATATTCTTATGATGCAGGAAGAAGTGGCGGAAAGAATATGTGGAATCCCCAAAACAAAAGAATATAATGCGTTAAGTATCGCTGTTCAATATCGATGTAAAGCGACGAAAGAATTTAAAGTCGGAAGAAATGTATTTTTACCGGAACCGAATGTAGATAGTGCGGTCGTGAAGTTGGAACTATATAGAGAAAAGAAATATATGGTAGAAGACGAAACTTCTTTTTTCGGTTTTGTTCGGCAGTGTTTTTCACAGAGAAGAAAAACGTTGGTAAATAATTTATGTAAAGAATATGATAAAACAATTATTTCGGAGGCATTAATTCAAAATGGATTGTCTTTGGATATTCGAAGTGAAGAATTATCGATAGAAGAGTTTATTAAGATATTCGAATATATTACAAAATAAAAGATACAAGAAGTATCATTTTAAAATGGCTTCTTGTATCTTTTTTAAATCATAATCTTTTTCATGATTTTTAAATTGAATTTTCAAATCGTCGTTTTCATATCGTGGAAGGATATGGATATGAAAATGCATGATCGTTTGACCGGCGATTTCATTACAATTATTTAATATATTAAATCCTTGAACCAACAAGGTTTCTTTTTCTTTTTTTGTTATTTTTTGAACGGTATTCATCACATTCAAATATTCATTGGTTGGAATTTCCAATATATTTTCATAGTGTTTTTTCGGAAGAACCAACGTATGTCCTATTGTGGCTTGAGAGATATCTAAAATAGCCAAAGTGTTTTCATCTTCATAGATTTTATAAGACGGGATTTCTCCTTGAATAATTTTGCAAAATATACACATATTTTTTTCCTCTTTTCTTTGTATTATGGTAAATATTTGAATCTTTTTTATCTTTCTTTTTATTGTAGTCTTTCTTTTTTGAAAAAGCAACATAAAAAAGGCTTTTGGAGCCTTTTTCCGTATTACTTTTGGGTTTGATAAGGATAATAATAATTGATTTCTTCTTCAAATGTAATATAACTTAAATAAATGGTTAATAAAAGATACCGCATATTGGTAGAAGGATCGGAAAGAATAATATGATCTTTTCCTGCGGCTTCTAATTTACCTTTAAATATTTTCGAACCCCATTGTGAGTTTTCGAAATTCATATAAACAGAAATCACTTTTCCCAAATTCAATCTTAATATATTTTCAATATATGAAGATTCATCTGTATCAGTCTGCATCTGATATGGATTATATCCACCATACTGCATCATCGGTGGCATCGGATAATAATAATTCATTGTTTTCCCCCTTATTTTTTAATAACATTTTTCACTATCTGTCGGTGCGTAAAAGCAATGGCTTTTATATTTGCCGGAATTCCATTGACCCCACCATTGGGAACGGCAGCCTTCCCCGAAAGAATTATAAAACCATAAAGCCTTTGTCGCAGGAGAAAAGCGTTCGCCGTTGAGAACTCTTTTGGCAAGACGGATATCTTCCTCTCTTGCTGCTTGATAAAAATAACCTTTTATCGTCGCTTCAAATCCGCCCGGCCTCTGCATAACGGCTTTTTCTATCGTGTTGATGTTTTTGAAATCCAAGCATTTTGCCAACGCCCGATTTACTACGACATTTCCCACGCATAACATACCTTTTATACCATCGGATTCGGCTTCCGCACGCATTAATCTGGCTAATAGTTTTATTTCGGCGGTGTTATGTGAAATAACAGCCATTTCGTTAATCACCTCTAGTTAATTATATGAAAGAAGGGATAAAATATTCTTAATGGGAAGACAACATTAATGAATTTACAAATTATGGAATATAGTATATAATAAAAGACACTGAAAATAAGAAGAGGGAACGTATGAAAACTATTTTTTTATCCGGTGGCTGTGGATATATCGGCAGTCATACTTGTGTGGAGTTAATAGAAGCAGGATATCAGGTTATCGTTTATGATAATTTAAGCAATTCTAAAGAAATTGCGATGGAAAGGGTAAAACAAATTACCGGTGTTCGGCCTATTTTTATTAGAGGAGATATATTAGATGCTGTAAATTTGGAAAAGGTATTTCAAAATTATAAAATAGATGCTGTTATACATTTTGCCGGATTAAAGGCGGTTGGAGAATCGGTTTCCAAACCGTTGGAATATTATCATAATAATATAACGGGAACACTTTTATTATTACAGATTATGAGAAAATACAATGTTTTTGATTTTGTTTTTTCTTCCAGTGCGACGGTTTACGGAACGCCTTCTGTTCTTCCCATAACGGAACAAGCACCGACTGGAAATACGACCAATCCATATGGAACAAGTAAATTATATATTGAACAAATATTAAAAGATTTATATAAAAGCGATCCTCGTTTTCATATCACGATATTACGGTATTTTAATCCGATAGGGGCACACCCTTCGGGATTGATTGGGGAAAATCCCAATGGAATTCCTAATAATTTGTTGCCGTATATTACCCAAACTGCCATAGGAATTAGGGAATATGTCGGGGTTTTCGGTAAGGATTATGATACGCCGGACGGAACGGGAGTAAGAGATTATATTCATGTGTGTGATTTAGCAAGAGGACATATTTTGGCATTGAATCATAAGAAGGCCGGAGTGGAAATTTATAATTTGGGAACCGGTAAGGGATATAGTGTTTTGGAAGTTTTGCATAGTATGGAAAAAGCGTGTGGGCATTCTATTCCATATAAGATTATGCCTAGAAGAAGCGGCGATATCGCAAGTTGTTATTGTGATCCGACAAAGGCGAAAAGAGAATTGGGATTTGAAGCCGAATACGAAATGGATCAAATGTGTGAACACGCATGGAATTGGCAAAAGAAAAATCCAAATGGATATTAAAATGGAATTGATTTTATTCGGAAATAGGGTATAATAATAAACAAAGCGATGAGAAGAAGAAAATTATAGCTGGATATAGAGAAATTGTGGTTGGTGAAAACAATTCGAAGGTATAATGGACAACATCTTTGAGCGGTGGAAGAACAAAGTAGAACCACACGTAGATCTGCGTTAAAGATAATGAGTGCTATATTTGATATAGAACTAGGGTGGTACCACGATAATTCGTCCTTAGAGAAATCTAAGGATTTTTTTGTTTCTAAAGGGAGGATTAAGATGAAACGGACGAGAATTAAAGAAATTTTTTCACAAAAAAAAGAAATGGAAGTTTATATTTGTTGTTGGATAAGAACCAATCGGGCTCAAGCACAGTTTGGATTTTTAAATGTAAATGATGGTTCTTGTTTAACGAATTTACAAGTTGTGTATGATTCCAAATTAAGTAATTTCGAGGAAATCTCTAAATTTAGAGTAGGTATGGCTTTGGGTATTTCGGGGAAAGTGGTTTTAACGCCGACAATGAAACAGCCTTTGGAACTTCACGCAACAGAAGTAACTTTATTGGGGGATTGTCCGGAAGATTACCCTATACAGCCGAAACGACACACGAGGGAATATTTGCGAGATGTTGCTCATTTAAGACCGAGAACGAATTTGTTTCACGCTGTTTTTCGTATCCGTAGTGTTGCCGCAATGGCGATACATAGTTATTTTCAAAAGAACGGATATGTTTATGTCCATACACCACTTATCACTTGTGCCGATTGTGAAGGATCTGATCAAATGTTTAAAATAACGACGTTGAATATGGAAAATTTACCGAAAACAGAGGAAGGAAAAGTGGATTTTTCTAAAGATTTATTCGGTAAACAAGCGTTTATTACCGGATCCGGTCAACTACATGGCGAAACATTCGCTATGGCATTTTCCGATATTTATACGTTCGGCCCGACATTCCGTACCGAAAATTCGAATACACAGACGCACGCCAATGAATTTTGGATGATTGAACCCGAAATGGCTTTTTGTGATTTGGAAGGGTTAATGGATATTGAAGAAGAGATGTTGAAATATGTTATTCGCTATGTATGCAATGAGTGTGCGGAAGAGATAGAATTTTGTGATCAATTTGTAGAAAAGGGATTGAAACAGAAACTTTTGGATTTGGTAAACAGTTCCTTTGTTCGTATTTCACATCATGATGTAGTGGACATTTTATTAAAATCCAAACAAAATTTTGAATTCAAACCGAGTTATACAGATGATATTGCCAAAGAACATGAGAAATACATAACGGATTATTTTAACGGGCCGGTATTTATTACGAATTGGCCGAAAGATATTAAGGCATATTATATGAAGTTGAATCCGGACGGAGAAACGGTAGCCGCTGTGGATTTGGTTGTTCCACACGCAGGGGAATTGATGGGCGGTTCGCAAAGAGAAGAGAAGTTGGACGTTTTGTTGAAAAGAATGGAAGAGTGCCATATTTCCAAAGAAGGTATGGAATGGTATTTGGATACAAGAAGATACGGTGGTTGTGTTCATTCTGGATTCGGAATGGGCTTTGAACGGTTGATTATGTATTTGACGGGAATTGAAAATATAAGAGATTCCATTCCTTTTCCGAGAACGCCGAAGAATTGTAAATATTAATAAGAAAAAAGAAAAGATGAGGGTGTTTTTTATAAAAAATAATTTGTCAATATTCGTAAAAAAACGATTTTCATCTTTTTTTTTATTTCTCTTATGATATAATAAAATCGTATATAATTTAATATGTAATGGAGGATATTTTCTCATGGCTATCTTATTGGGAAAAAAAGTAAAAATTTTCAGTCTTAGTGCGAATGAAGAACTTGCGGCAGAGATTTGCGAGTCCGTCGGGATTCCGCTTTCGAATTGCGAAGTGTTACGTTTTGCAGACGGTGAAATCAATGTCCAAATCAATGAAACGGTGCGTGGACATCATGTTTTTGTTATTCAACCGACTTCCGCTCCCGTAAATGATCATTTGATGGAACTTTTAATTATGTGTGATGCATTAAAAAGGGCTTCCGCAAAGACCATAAATTTGGTTATTCCTTATTATGGATATAGCCGACAGGACAGAAAAGCGAGAAGTAGACAACCGATTTCGGCAAAGTTAGTAGCGGATTTATTGCAAGTAGCCGGAGCGAATCGAATCATTTGTATGGACATACATGCTGCCCAGATTCAAGGTTTTTTTGATATTCCGGTAGATAATTTTATGGGATTACCTATTCTTTGTAATTATATAATGGATAAACATTTAGAAAATATTGTGGTTGTTTCCCCCGATCATGGCGGAACGACTCGGGCAAGAGAGTTTGCGAAAGTTTTGGATACGACAATAGCGATTATTGATAAACGGCGTCCGGAACCGAATAAAGCCGAAGTAATGAATATTATCGGAGATGTGAATGGCAAAACATGTATATTGGTCGATGATATGTGTGATACGGGTGGAACGTTGGCTGCCGGTGCCAAAGCGTTGTTAGACGCAGGTGCGAAGGAAGTGTATGCGGCTTGTACGCATGGTGTTTTGTCCGGAAATGCAACAGAAAAACTTCAAAATTCTTGTTTGAAAGAAATGATTATAACCAATACCATTAAGTTGCCGGAAGAGAAAAAAATAGAAAAATTAACGATTTTATCGGTAGGTCAATTATTGGGACATGGAATTTTAAGAATTTTATCTGATGAACCATTATCTGGATTGTTTACTTATTCTTACGATAAAAGCAAAAGAGAATTGTTATAATGAAATTGATTATAGGACTTGGAAATCCCGGAGCGGAATATGAATATACCCGTCATAATATGGGATTTATGGCTTTGGATTGTTTTGCGAAAAAACACAATTTGACGTTTTGGGTGGAAAATAAATTTAAGGCAATGATTTCTTCGGTTTGTTTCAATGGAAATAAAGCCTTATTGATTAAACCACTTACTTATATGAATTTATCCGGAGAGAGTGTTATTCGGGTTATGCAGTATTATAAAATTGATGTTGCGGATATTTTGGTTATTTCAGATGATTTGGATTCTCCATTGGGAAGAATTCGTATTCGGGAAAAAGGAAGTTCCGGAGGGCATAACGGATTAAAAAATATTATTTCACATATTCAAACGGAAGAATTTAAAAGAATTAAAATAGGAATTGACCGCAATGAACAAATTCCCGTAATGGATTGGGTTTTAAAGAAACTTACGGAAGAAGAGCGATCTTTGATTCAACCGAGTTTGGAAAAGGTTGGAGAAGCGGTGGAAGAATTTATAAAAGGAGAAAGTTTTTATAAAATCTCTTCACAATATTCAATGAATCATATATAATATAGATATATAGGGAGTAGAAGGCCTAATTAGGTTATAATATCGTCAGTACGATTTTTATCCGGTATTATATTAAATTTCAAGACTGTAGTATTAGAGTACTACGGTTTTTCTTTTTAAAGGGGGAAAAATTATGTTTTTACAAGCCGAAGTATTAGATGGATTAGGATATTTTTTAAATATCGTATTCTTGATTTTGGGAATTGTTTTATTGATCGAAGGAGCGGATTACTTTGTTGAAGGAGCATCTTCTATCGCAAGAAAATTAAAAATATCCGCGTTGGTTATCGGTCTTACCGTTGTTTCATTTGGAACGAGTGCTCCTGAACTGGCAGTAAGTGTTACATCAAGCATAAAAGGAGAAAGCGGAATTGCGTTGGGGAATGTGGTTGGATCAAATATAATGAATTTATTGGTTGTTTTAGGTTGTTCTTCCGTAATTGCCCCAATAGCGGTAAAAAAGAGTATTTGTAAAAGAGAATTTCCTTTTTTGACGGCGTCTACGTTATTGTTGATTATTTTTTCTTTAGATAATTTGTTTACCGGATATACAGGAATTCAAAACATTTTAAGTCGTGGAGAATGTTTGGTTTTTGTTTGTGGAATCGGGTTGTTTTGTTATATGTCTATCGTTATGGCCAAAAAAGACAGCATTTCTTTGGAAAATACAGAGATAGAAGAAAAAAAAGAAGAAGAGAAAAAAGAGATTCCTCTTTGGAAAGCGATTGTCTATTTATTATTGGGATTGGCAGGGATTGTAATCGGTGCGGAATTTGTTACAACTCCGGCAACCGCTATCGCAACGTCTTTGGGTTTGGTGGCAAATTTGGATAAAACGTTGGTAACGAATGTGGTAGGACTGACAGTAGTGGCAATCGGAACGTCTTTGCCGGAATTGGTAACATCTATTATTGCGGCAAGAAAGGGAGAAAACGAGATTGCCATAGGAAATGTGGTTGGCTCGAATATTTTTAATATTTTGTTTATTTGCGGAATTTCGGGTATGATTACTCCACTTACTATGACCAGTGATATTATTACGGATATGATTTTGTCTTTTGGAATTACGATTTTGGTATTTTCGTTTTGCAGAAAGGGAAAATTGGAAAGAAAAGACGGAGGAATTCTTTTAGGTATTTATGCTCTATATTTAACGTATATTTTGGTGCGATTGTTTTATCCGATGTTGGCAATACCGTTTTAACAAGAAATGTTTTAGATTATCATAAGACAACTATAAAAAGATGAGGGTGGTACGAGATGGAACAAGAGAAGAATGTAAAAAATGAATCTTCAAAAGATTTTGTAATAGAAAGGGAGTATTAATTAAATATAAAGGTAATTCAGACAAAGTTGTTATACCGAATGGGGTAACAACGATAAGAGAATGGGCGTTCTCTTGTTGTAGTAGTTTACAAAACATCACTATTCCAAATAGTGTGATACGTATAGGGGATAATATTTTTAAAGGGTGTGATGCCTTGTCTATCGTAAATTTTAATGGTACAAAAGAAGAATGGGAAAAGATAAGTATAGCAGAAGAAAATAAAGAATTGAAATCAAAGGTTAAATTTTTATAATAGAACATAAATGGCTTCGGTAAATAAGGCGAAGCCTTTTTCTTATCAAGGTTTATTTGTTATTTTGGGAAATAAGTATTTTTATGTGTTGTTTTAAATTTGACTATTCTTGAAATTAAGTATATACTTATACCATAAGTATTTTTGATAGGTATAAGAAGGGAGAGGGATTTATGGCTGTTGAGAAAAAAGAGTATCGAATATTCGGGTTTTATACGTTGATTGTCGCTTTGATTTCTAGTTTTTTATGGGCGTTTGCGGAAGCGTATGCTATGCCGATTATTATGGTTTTATGTGCCCTTTCTTTGTTGATAAAAAATGATTTAAAATACGGATTACCGTTTATTGTGGATTTTATTTTTGTTAATGGCGAACTTGCCGCAACAGCGGATATTAATATAGGACTTATTATAGGAACAGTTTTATTGCTTATTACTTTAATTGTGTTTTGGATAAGAAACAGAATAAAACCGAAAGTGGGACAGTTCGGAGTAAATTTTATGGTTTTGGCAATATTGGGAATGTTGCCTTTATTATGGAATAGACCGACGACAACGACGTTTTATTTTTTATATTTTGCTTGGGCAGCGTATTTTTTTGTTTATATATTTTGTTTTAGTTCTTTAAAGATGGACATAAAAGAAGAATTTTCTTATGTTATGGAAGGATTGCTTCTATTGTTATCTTTAGAATGTATGTTGTCGGTAGGAAGATTAATAGAACTTAAAGCGAATTTACGGGAAATTTATTCTTTGGGTTGGGGAATATGTAATGAAGCCGGAATTATGCTTTGTGTGAGCGTTCCGTTTGTATTTTATTTATTTTATGATCGAATCCGAATCAAAAATAAAGAATGGATTGTACATTTTTTGGTTTTGTTGTTTGGAATCGGTGGAATTATGGCAACGTTAAGCAGAGGAACGATTTTATTCGCCGGAATTGAATTTGTGATTCTTATATTATATAGTATGATTCACGCTAAATTATATAAAACGACGGCAGTATTATGTATTTTTGGTTTTTTTATTTGTTTGTTTCTAATGGTTTGGAAATTTGATTTTTTTATGAACCATTTAATGGATATTATCGATGATAACGGAAGATTTGAGTTATATGATAAAGCGTTAGCGATTATACGAAGAAGTCCTTTGTATTTCTTGTTTGGTGCGGGGTTTGCGTTCGATGTGGATTATAAAGGGGCTGTTTTTGTTTGTCATTCGACGATATATGAAACTTTAGCAAGTATGGGAATTATCGGATTGGCTGTAATTTTATGGCATTTTGCCTTGAAATATAAATTGGTTTTAAAGAATGGGGATTATTTTAACCGAATAATGTTTATCGGTTTTGTTGTCGTAGATATATATGGTTTAATTGATAACACATATCATATGTATTATTATATGATTGTTTTGGCGTTAATTTTGGCAGTGGTTGAAAGAGCCAATCGGGAGGTAGAAATATGAAAAAGAAGATGATTATGATCCTTTTACTTCTTATTTCTTTCTCAGCCATTTATTTGGCGGCTATACCATATCGATTTAAGACAAGGACAAAAGATTATTCTTCCGATGTGGTTTTTAAGAACCAACCGGAAATAAGTGAAGTGGATTTAGAGTATGATTATACGGAATATACGGAAATAGACGATAGTATCAATGGAAGGGTATCGTTGGAATATCGTTTTTCTCAAAATAATGGGAATCAAGGAAGATTACCTTTTTACGGCCGGTTGAATCAAAAGTATCATGATAATCAAACGGTACCTGGGAAAGAGGTTATGATTAATAATGGTAAAAACTATAAAACGATTTTCGGAGATTCGGATATAGATGAGGCTCTTTGTGACTATACCTATGATGAGTTGGGTGAGCATTTTTATGAACGAAAAGAGGATAATGACTTATATTATGTTTATAGTTTTGAAAATTTTAAAAATCAAAAACTAGGTATGCCTTTTGATTTTATTGATACACAGTCTATTCTTACAGTTAATTTAGAAGTTATTCAATTGACGAAAAAAGAAAAGAAGGCAGAGGAAAATAAAGAATTACTTAATAAATTTATATTAAGAGGTACGGATTATAAAGCGATTATAGTTTGTAAACAAGAGTTGGACGAGTATATTACCAATGTTGGGAAGAAGGTAAGTTTACAGGGAAGTAAAGAATTGTATTCGTATTTATTAGCGGGATATGATGTTAATATAAATGATGTGTTACCTGTTGCCGAAAATGAAATCTCTCCCAAATTTCAAAATATAGGATATAATTGGGTAAGTTTAGATGATTTTGTGAATGAAAAAAGGGTAATGGTTTTTGAATTCGACATTCCAAAAGAAGCGGATAGGTTGAATGTTTCTTATAATAATGTTTCGGGAATGGATAGTCGGTATGAAAAGGCATTGTATGAAATTGAATTTCATTATCATAAGGATAATTATTCCGATTCTACGAAGTTTAATGTTAGTTATTCTCTTTCTGATGATGTGAAGTATATTCAGTTCAGTTTATTTGAATTAGAACAAGAAGGGAATAGACATTTTAAGCAGTTTGAACAGATGCCTTCGGAAGTGAAAATCTTTTTTAGCGGAGCGGAACAATCCAAAAAGACGATGGGAACATTTTATATTGAATGTTCTGGATTTATAAAATATATTATTTTACCATTTTTATTCTTATTTTTGGGGATTGTTTGTGTTACGGATATAATCCGAAGAATACAAGATAGATCGATTTCTCGGAAAGAGAAATGGATTAATTTGAAGACAAAATTGGTAGATTGTTTTCCACAAATATTGACGTTTTATTTGGTGGGATTTAAGTTTTATACTTTATATATCAATGATTCCGGTTTAAATAAAACGAATGTGTTGATTTTAATTGTATTTTTAATGGCTTGTTTGGTTTATTTTGTTGCCAAAACCATGACAAGTATAAATTATAGGAAGTTGATATTTTATGGTATTTTAGCGGGATTTACTGCGGTTTTTGTACAAGATCCGGCGTTTATTATGTTGATTGCGTTAGGGGTATGTTACGCGGATAAAGGGGCAAAACCATTTTTAAAAGCGTTGTTTTTGAGTATTGCGTTTTTCTCTTTACAAACAGTTATATTCTGTGGATTCGGCGTATTGAAAGATGAAATCTTTATTGTTTATTCTCAAACATGGCAACCTCGTTATGAACGGCATTCTTTGGGTTTCTCTCACCCAAATACGGTTTCTTTGTTTTTGTTTATTGGGTATTTGAGTTTGATGTTATACCGAAAAACGAGTTATTTGGAAAAGATTTGTGTTGCCGTTTTGACAGGAGTTGTCTATAGTTTCACTAGGTCGAGAACAGGATGTTTATGTGTGGTTTTGTTGTTGATGCTGGATATTATTTCCGATGGTATTCGAGTAAAAGGAAAATGGAGATATGGATTGGTTTTGGCCTTTCCGTTGTTTACGATGATTACTATTTTGGCAGGAAAGTATGTGAACAAATTAGAAACGTTGAACTCGTTGATAAGCGGTCGATTATCTATTTTTTCAATATATCTAAAGGAGAATCGATGGACATTATTCGGGTTTAATGGGGTATCTGATCCTACATATGATATTCTTCCGATTGATAATCTTTATTTGAATGTTTTGATTTTTCAAGGGATTATTTGTTATAGTATATATTTGGTTATTTATGTAATTCTTTCTTATAAAGTGGTTAAGACAAAAGATTGTAAACTTTTTGTGGGATTGATCGTTTATTTTATATATGGTTTAACCGAAGCCACTTTAATGAATTATGTTTGTGCGGTTTTTGTGGCGATATTCTTTATTTCTACGCTTGGAGATAAATATGATATGTCGGATCGGCATATAGAGCGGAAGAAAGGGAATAGGAATCTATATATTCTAAATCATTTGGGACAAGCAACATTGGATTCTTCAAAGGAAAATGTTATTCTTTTATTGGGTCAAAAGAAGGAGAAAGAGTATAACGGGGCGAAAGTGGTTTGTGTAAATAAGTGGAATGTCATTCATTATTTGAATAAGTATTTAAAGACCTTCGATCCGCAAGAAATTCATTGTTATGATTGGGAAAAAGTGGTTTCTTTTGGATTGTTGACTACTGTTTTTTACGGAGATTTAATTGTTCATATCGGTCCAACGGAAGATATAGAAAATTGGAAAAGACACAGAAAAAAACTGTTTGCCAAAACTGCGGATATAGTGAGGGGATAGGATGGAAACAATCTATATTAACGGAAAATATTTATCACAAACGACTACCGGTGTTCAACGGTACGCCAAAGAGGTTGTTTGGCAATTTGAAATAGATAATTTTTTTAGAGAATATGAGTTTGTGGTGGTTTGTCCCGAAAATGCGAGTATACCGGAAGGATTTAACCATATAAAATATGTAAAGATAAAAAGAAAAGGTTATTTTTTCGAACAAATATCGTTACCGAGGTTTTTGAAGAAAAATAAGGCAAAATATTTGTTGAATTTATGTAATTTGGCTCCTTTACGGTTTGCGGGAGCGACGGTTGTTCATGATTTGAATATTGTGGATAATAAGAAGTATTATGGCTTTCTTTATAGAAATATTGTGAAGTTTATTACGAAACGAAATATTAAGAAATATCGGCCTGTTTTTACAGTATCTGAGTTTTCGAAAAAGAGGATTACAGAGTATTTTAAGATAGATTCAAATAGAGTTGTTGTTACAAAATGCGGAATTTTTCAAAGAATGGATATAGAAGATTATTCCGATAAATTCGCCTTTGTGAAGGAGCCTTTTTATTTGACGGTAGGAAGTTTTAATAAAACAAAGAATTTAAACTATGTTTTGGAAACGGCCAAGCGAAATAAAGATAAAACGTTCGTCATAACGGGAGGAAAGGGAAAAGTTTATCAAGAAGTGAATCTCGACGAGCAGGAAAATGTTATATTTACCGGATATTTGACGGATAAGGAATTGTTTTATTTATATAATACATGTTACGCATTTATATTGCCTAGTTTTTATGAGGGATTTGGGATTCCACCTTTAGAAGCGATATTGTATGGGTGTAAGAGAATCATTTTGTCGAATATCGAAGTTTTTAAGGAAATATACGGGGATATTGTTGAATATTGTGATCCATATGATGTAAAAACCATTCAGCCTATATTGGAAAATCCGAAACAGATTACCGAAGAAGAAGCCCAAAAGGTTTTGAATAAGTATTCTTGGAATAAGACGGCAAGAATTATTTTTGACGGAATAAGGGAGGTTAAAAAATGAAAGTATTGTTTTTAACGAATGTTCCGGCTCCGTATCGAGTAGATTTTTTTAATGAAATCGGAAAAAGTGTGGATTTGACGGTTTTGTTTGAAAGGGATAATGCGAAGTGTAGAAATGCCGAATGGGTTAGTGATAATTTTAAGAATTTTAAATTTCATTTTTTAAAGGGAATTCATTTTAAAGATGATGGTACAATTTCTTTTAAAGTGAAAAGGTTTTTGAAAGAGAATTATGATATTGTTCTTTTCGGAAATTATCATACACCGACTTCTGTTATCGCTTCGAGGTATTGTATAAAAAAACATATTCCATATGGATTAAGTATTGATGGTATTTTTAAACCGGAAGAGGAAAATAAAATAAAGTTGAAATTAAAAAAAATGATATTTTCTCATGCGGATTTTTTTGTTACAACAGGGAATTATAGTGTAGAAGTTATTCATAAATATGGGGGTAAAAATTGTTATATTTATCCGTTTACTTCTGTTTATAAGGAATATGTTTTGGATAGACCGATAGATGAAAAAGAAAAAGAAGTGTTGAAACAAACGTTAGGATTAACCAATAAAACGATTTTATTTGTCGGGCAGATTATTCCCAGAAAGGGAATTGATGTTCTTTTGAAGGTTTATAAGAAATTATCTCAATATGAATTAGTTATTATCGGAGGAGAATTAATTGAACCATATTGTTCTATGGCAAAAGAATGGGATTTAAAGATTAAAGTCATACCGTTTTTAAATTCGATAGAATTACAAAAGTATTATTTGGCGGCAGATGTTTTTCTTTTGCCTACTAGAGAAGATCAATGGGGATTGGTTGTCAATGAGGCATTGGCCAAAGGGTTGCCTGTTGTTTCTACGGATCGTTGTTTGTCTTGTTATGAAATGATAAAGGGCAATGGGAAAATGGTTGAAGTGGATAATGTAGACCAAATGGTTTTGGCTGTAGAAGAGATTTTGAATTCGGAAAAAGAGGTATATTCTTTGTATCAACAAAAGGCGTTGGAAGTGGCAAAGGAATATACGATAGAAAAAATGGCGGAACGGCATTTGGAAATATTTGATGATGTTATAAAAAAGAGGTGAAATTCTTGCAGGAAGGAAAAAGAATGACAAAGAACATTTTAATAGTTACCATTAGTAATGTTATAAGATTGGTGGCAGGTATGGTAGTGGGTTTTGTCATACCGAAATTTCTTTCCAAAGCGGATTTTGGTTGTTATAAAACCTACACGTTGTATATGACGTATATCGGTCTTTTTTCGTTGGGACTTATTGATGGTATTTATTTAAAATACGGTGGTAAGGATTATCAGGAATTGGATAAAGGGAAGTTTAGGTTTTATATAAGGGTTTTGTTTTATATTCAACTTATAATGTCGATAGTCGGATTTGTTGTGGCATTTTTCTTTTTAAAAGGGGAATTACGGATTATTTTTATCAGCATTGCATTAAATTTAATTGCCCAGCAGTTATTGACTTATTTTGCCCAAGTATCACAACTTACGAGTCAGTTTAATATTTTATCCATTTTTAATATCATTTGGAGTGCGATTACAATTTTGGGTGTTGGATTGATATATTTAATTCCCAATGCCAATTATTCGACGTATATAATAATTGTAGTCGGAACGAATTATGTTTTGTTGTTGTATTATTTTATTAAATATCACGATATTGTTTTCGGTAAAGCGGTAAAATGGAAAGACGAAAAGAATGAGATATGGGATTTAATGAAATTGGGGTTACCATTATTGATCGCCAATTTGGTTTCGACGCTTATTTTAAGTTGTGACCGTATTTTTATCGAGAGAATGTATGATATTGAACAGTTTTCGACGTATTCGTTTGCGTATAGTTTGTTTTCTATTGCCAATACGTTTATTACAGCCGTTTCTATGGTATTGTATCCTGTTTTGAAAAAGATGGAAGATAATAATGTAAAACGAGCGTATCATAAAGCGAATTCGCTTCTTTTAATTATTGTTTTTGCGGGAATTTCGATGTATTTTCCGTTAAATTCTTTTATTCGGTGGTATTTAGATAAATATACGGATTCTTTGATTATTTTCCGTATTATTTTACCTGGATTGGCGGTATCATCATGTATCAGTGTGGTTATGCAAAATTATTACAAAGTAACGAATAGGAATTTATCGTTTTTTATTATCAGTATTTTGGTTTTGGTGATTGCGGTAATTACAAATTTGGTTGCGATATTTGTTTTCGAAAAACCGATGTATTTATCTATTGCGTCTGTAATAACATTATTTATTTGGTATTTTATTTCGGAAATTTATTTTTTAAAGGGTATACCGATTGGTACTGTAAAGAATGGCGTTTTTTTACTTTTATCTACGGCAGTGTTTTATTCAGTAAGCATTTTGAATATAAATTGGTTGGGATTTTTGATATATGTTGTCGGAGAAGGAGTTCTGATAATTTTGTTTTACTATAAATTGTTGTTTGCCCTTCTCGGGAATATAATTCACAAAAAAGATTTAAAAGAAGATGGAGAGCGTATGGAATAGAACCATAGGCTCTTTTTTAAAAGTAAAGTGAACGAAACATTATTTGTTTATGTATTGTATTTTTATTTGGTTTAAAAGGTATAATCTTGGTAAATTATTGTCAAAACTACAAAAAAATGGTAAAATACTAATTAATTAGTATTTCTAAAAGAGAAAATAATGGGAGATTTTTAAAGGGAAATAAATCAAATGGGAATGAAAATACAATAAAGATTGTTATAAACTGTTATTTTATTCCAATAATATAAATAGATTTATGCAAATAAGATTCATTCCTGTTTTAATGAGGAGTTGTGGAATATTGTGAAAAAAGAGAAAAAATGGCCAACATATGAGATTGACTATTCCATTTATAAAAAAAAGCATTTTTATGATTTTATCAAAAGATGCATAGATATTTTCGGAGCGTTATTTGGACTTATTATTCTTTCTTGGGTCTTGCTTCTTTTGGCTATTTTGGTGAAATGCACTTCCAAAGGACCGGCATTGTATATTTCGGAACGGATTGGTAGGTACGGAAAACCATTTAAAATATACAAATTCAGAAGTATGAGAGTTGGTGCAGATGCGGAAATAGAGCAGTTAATGCATTTATCTGAGCGAGAAGGAACGTTTAAAATGAAAAATGACCCTCGTGTAACGAAATTTGGGAAGTTTTTAAGAAAAACAAGTTTGGACGAATTACCGCAACTTTTTAATGTTTTAAACGGAACGATGAGTATTGTTGGTCCCAGACCATGCGTAAAAAGAGAAGAAGAACAAATGTCGGATTATCAAAGACAAAGACTGAATGTCAAACAAGGAATCACTTGTATATGGCAGTGTAGCGGTCGGGCAAACACAACGTTTGATGAACAGATGGAATTAGATGTTTTATATGTCAAGAAAAGAGGATTTTGGTTTGATATTTGGCTGATTTTAAAGACCATACCGGCGGTATTATTCGGAAAAGGAGCGGAATAATGATTTTATTTTTGAAGCCCTATTTTGAAATAAAACCATGGGCAGGCAAAGAATTAAATAAAATTTATGATTGTCCTTCTACAACCGGTGAAGCATGGATTGTTTCGGGATATAAAAACAAATCGTCTATTGTTATGAATGGGAAATATAAAGGACAAACGTTAAGATATATATGGCATAAGCACCCGGAATTGTTTGATAATTTTCCGGATAAGGAATTTCCGTTGTTGTTAAAACTTATTTCTTCGGGGGATAAGTTAAGTGTGCAAGTTCACCCCAACGACGATTATGCCCTTAAGACAAAGAATTCTTTGGGGAAGTTTGAGTGTTGGTATATTTTGCCGGAAACCAAATCGAAAGATGTTATTTTGGGAATTGATGTTAGAAATCAAATAGAGTTGAGGGATATAATCCGAAAAAACTTAATAGAAAAGTTTTTAATAAAAAAAGAAATTCGTCCAGATGATTTGATTATCGTTGAACCTGGAACGGTTCATGCCATACAAGAAAATACGTTTCTTTTGGAAATTCAAGAATCTTCTGATATTACTTATAGACTGTATGATTATAATCGAGAACCGAAAAGAAATCTGCATATAGAAGATTCTTTGAATGTTATAGATTACAATAACAATAAGAATAAAATTCATAATTTTAAGGAACAAGATACATTTAAAAATAATCATTTCAATATATATAAATTATTTATTGAAGGCAAAGAATATTATGAAAACAAAGGATTTGAGATTTTTTATATTATCGACGGAAGCGGTAAAATAAATAATACGAGTATAAAGAAAGGCGATGCGTTCATTTTAACTACGGATTCTCAAAAAGTAGAATTTTCGGGAAATCTTGAAATGATAGCCGTAGTGCCGAAACGAAAAGAAAAGGAGCGTTTAAAAATGAGAAAAACCGCATTAATAACCGGATTGACTAATCAAGACGGATATTATCTTACAAAACTCCTATTGGAAAAAAACTATGAAGTTCACGGTGTAATTCAATCTCGTTCGCAAATGCCGTCGATGTATATAAATGAATTTGCGGAAGATAAAAACTTTTTTACTCATATAGGGGATTTGACCGATGCATCGAATATTAACAGAATCATTGAATTTGTTAAACCGGACGAAATCTATCATTTGGCTTCTCAATCTCATGTCGATGTATCGTTTGAGATGCCGGAATATACAACAGAGGTAAATTCTTTAGGAACTTTAAGATTACTTGATGCAATTAAGTCTAGTGAAATCCGAACAAAAATATTTAATTTATCTTCTCCGTATATGTTTTCGGGTGATACATATCCTCAAAATGAAAATACTTTGTTGGATCCGAAATCGCCATATGCGGTTTCCAAAGTTTATGCATATCAAATTGGTAGATGTTATAGAGAAAATTATAATTTATTTATCACAAACGGGATATGTTATAATCATGAATCTCCTATGCGAGAAAGTTCCTTTGTTGCGATGAAGATTGTCGATTGTGCCAAACAGGTACGAAATGGGAAAAAGAAAATATTAGAATTGGGGAATTTGAATGCTCGTCGGGAGTGGGGACATACGGCAGATTATGCTTATGCGATGTGGTTGTCGCTACAACAAGATAAGCCTTCCGATTATGTTATTTCTACAGGGGAATCATATACGGTAAGAGAATTTGTTGAAAAAACATATTCAAAAATTGGAATCGATCTTGTATGGCGAGGTAAAGATTTGGAAGAAGTCGGAGTCGATTCTACGACCAATGAAGTTCTTGTCCGAGTATCTCCTCAATTTATTCGTCCGAATGACGCAAAGGTTTTGGTTGGAGATTCGTCGAAGTTTTTACGAGATACAGGGTATAGTTTTAAATATGATTTAGATAAATTGATTGAATCTTTGTTGGAGGAGTAATATGTTGACATTTTTAATTATGGCAGGAGGAAGCGGAGAAAGATTTTGGCCTTTATCTACCAAACAAAGACCGAAACAATTATTAAAAATATTTTCTGATAAATCTCTTATCCGATTGGCATATGAACGTATATTACCTTTGGCGGATCAAAATAGAATATTTATCGCAACGAATGAAATTCAAGTTCCGGCATTAAAAGAGGATTTGCCTGAAATTCCGGATTCTAGAATTATCATTGAACCGGCGTTTAGAGATACCGCTGCCGCAATAGCGTATGGTTCGACGGTTATATCCAAATACTATGATAATCCCACGATTTGTGTTTTGGCTTCTGATCATTTAATTAAAGATTCGGTTGAATTTAGAAAAGTAATTCAAATTGCCGAACAAGAGGCACAAAACAACAATATTGTTACTTTAGGAATAAAGCCGACATATCCCGAAACAGGATATGGATATATCGAAGTGGCGAACTCCGAATTAAATATTCCTACTAAATCGTTAGGGTTTAAAGAAAAGCCACAACGTGATCTTGCCGAGAAGTATTTGGCTTCGGGAAAGTATCTATGGAATAGTGGAATGTTTATATTTACATATGAAACCATAATGAACGCATTGGAAAAGTATTCTGCAAGTCATTATAAAGTCGTTATGAATATCGTGAAAAAGTTTGATAAAAACGAAGGTATAATAACGGCAGAAGCGGTCAAAGAAGAATTTATGCGATTTGAAAAGAAATCGATTGATTTTGCAGTAATGGAAAAGGCGGATAATATTATGGTTATTCCGGCATCATTCGGTTGGAATGATGTAGGAAATTATTTGGCTTTTGAGGAATTGTTTGAAAAGGACGAAAATGGGAATGTTATATGCAATGTGAATTGTATATCCGTTGATTCAAATAATAATATTATAGTCAGCAATGAGAATGTTCAAAGAGTGTCTTTGATGGGAGTAAAAAATATGATTGTTGTTGTAACGAAAGATAATATTCTTATTTGTGAAAAGAGCAAGAATCAAAATATAAAAAGAATTATAGAAAAGGAGGGTTAAATTGAAAAGAGTTTTATTTATTTCTCCTGCTTATTTTTCTTATGAAAAGATTATAAAAGAAAAATTAATAGAAAAGGGATTTATTGTTGATTGGTTTGATGATAGGCCTAAGATGACGATTGTTGGCAAAGGGATTTTTAGATTATTTCCTTTTGTTTTAAAAAGGAAAGCGAAGCGATATATTAATAAAATAATTAAAACTACAAAAAATATAGAATATGATTATGTTTTTAGTATTTTGGGTCAAGCGTTTACCGCAAAATCTATAGATAGATTAAGAAAAGCACAACCAAAGGCGAAATATATTTTATATATGTGGGACTCTATTCAAACCTTTCCCAATACTCTTAAATTTTGTAATAAATTTGATGTATGTTATACGTTTGACAATTTAGATGCCCAACAGTATAATTTTAAATTTTTACCCTTATTTATCTATAGTTACGAATTCAATTCCAAAAAAGAAATATATGATGCATGTTTTATAGGAACAATCAAAAAAGGAAAATACAAAATGGTTTCTTCCATTGTTTCTCAATTAAGAGAAAATGGAAAAAATGTTTTTTGTTATATGTATTTGCAATCTAAAATTGTTTATTTTTTTTATAAAATAACAGATAAAGAATTTAGAAAAACAAAAATAAACGATTTTAAATATAAAAAAATGCCTTTAGAAGAGGTTACAAAAATTTCAAATTCTTCTAAATACATAATCGACTGCCCTATGAAAAATCAAAACGGGTTGTCTATGCGTACTTTTGAATGTTTAGGTAGCGGTAAAAAATTAATTACCACCAATATAAACATAGTAAATTATGATTTTTATAACGAATATAATATTTTGGTTTGGTCTTTATATGAAAAAAATCATTTATTTTTTGATGAAACTTACCAAAAGATAGATGATCAAATTTTAAAAAAATATTCTATAGAAAATTGGATTAATAAAATTTTTGCCGATGAATAAGGAGGAAAAGGTTATGAAAGGAATTGTTTTAGCCGGTGGCAGTGGAACTAGATTATATCCATTAACGATGGTAACAAGTAAACAATTATTACCGGTTTATGATAAACCGATGATATATTATCCGTTATCTACATTAATGCTTGCCGGAATTCGGGATATATTGATTATTTCTACTCCTGAAGATACACCTAGATTCGAACATCTTTTAGGCAATGGATCTAGGTTTGGACTGAATTTATCTTATAAAATCCAACCATCTCCGGACGGATTGGCTCAAGCATTCATTTTAGGGGAAGAATTTATTGGCAATGATAGTTGTTGTATGGTACTGGGAGATAATATTTTTTATGGAAACGGCTTTAAAAAAGCGTTACGTAACGCAGTAGAGAATGCATATAACGCTAGAGCAACGGTTTTTGGATATTATGTTCCGGATCCGGAAAGATTCGGTGTTGTAGAATTTGATAATGACGGAAAAGCAATTTCGATTGAAGAAAAACCCAGCGATCCCAAATCAAATTATGCAGTTGTAGGATTGTATTTTTATCCGAAAGGAGTATCCGACAAAGCAAAAAAGGTAAAACCGTCTTCTCGTGGGGAATTAGAAATAACGACGTTAAATCAAATGTATTTAAAAGAAGAGAAGTTAGATGTTATTACTTTTGGTAGAGGATTTACTTGGCTAGATACTGGTACTCATGAATCTTTGGCTGACGCAACGGCTTTTGTTAAAATGATTGAGGAACATCAAGGATTAAAGGTTTCCTGTCTTGAAGAAATTGCCTTTAAAAACGGATGGATATCCAAAGAAGAATTATTAGAAGCCGCACAATTAATGAAAAACAATCAATATGGAGAACATTTAATTAATGTGGCGAAGGATAAAGTAAGATATTAATTGATTGGAGTGAAATACTGATGAAAATATTTTGGGTTTTAAGAACGTATTTTCTCAAAATTTTTTATGGAAGAATCGGTAAAAAATGTTATATAGCACCCGCTTTATATGTTAAAAAAAGAAAAAAAATATTTTTAGGAAACGATGTAAGAATTTTTCCAAATATGCGTGCCGAAGTTCATAGAGATGGGTATATTCGTTTTGAGGGGGATAATTCCATTGGACAAAACCTTCATATTATTTCGGGTGGCGAGTTAATTATAGGATATGGAACAACTATATCAAGTAATGTTTTTATCAGTAATGTAGATCATACATTTATTCAAGGGGAATCTGCCGTAAAGACGGATCTAATAATAAAAGAAACAAAAATAGGTAAAAACTGTTTTATAGGAACGGGAGCTGTAATTTTGCCCGGAACAATTTTGGGAGATAATGTTATTGTTGGTGCAAACACCACGGTTAAGGGTACTTTCGGAAATAATTGTATTTTAGCCGGAGGAGGGTTGGCACATATTGTTGGAGAGGTAAAGGAAAAATGAAAATTATTTTTGATAGTGTGATTTTTCAATTACAAAAAAAGGGAGGAGCCAGCAATTATTGGTTGGAGTTCTTTAAAAGATTTCAAAAATCAGAAAATTGTTATTATTTTTTATCTTCCAAAGAGAATTATCTAAATAAAGAATTTTTGGATTTTATTGCAACAAATGAAATTCAAAAACTACCTGATAAACGGTATTCCGGAAAATTATTGCGTGTTTTCAATCCGCCTAAAATTCAGTTGATAGATAATGGAATTTTTCATAGTACAGTTTATAGATGGTGCAAAAACAAAAACATAAAAAACATCATCACATTACATGATTTTACGCATCAAAAATATATGAAAGGGTACCATAAAATTTTAAATACCTTTTTGAAAAGAAGAGCGATTAAGCATGCGGACGGAATTGTATGTATAAGTCAAAACACTTATAAAGATTTATTGGAATTTTATCCAAAGGCAGAAAAAAAGCATATAAAAATTATTTACAATGGTTTTAATGATAAAGTTTTTTATCACATTGAAAACATTGTTATTCCGGAACAATATCAATTTTTGGAAGGGAAAAAATTTTTATTATTCGTTGGTCAAAGAGAGGGATATAAAAATTTTGATTTTATGTTAAAAATTTTAGAACATATATCTAATTTAAATCTTGTGGTTGTCGGCGGGAAAGAATTAGATGAAAAAGTGCTAAAAACAAAAAATTTAAGTTCTAGAATATATATGTTAAGAAATGTAAGTGACAGTGATTTAAATGTTTTATATCATTTAAGTTATTGTTTTGTATATCCGTCTTTATATGAGGGATTTGGTATTCCAATTTGTGAAGCAATGAACTGTGGTTGTCCGGTTATTGCTTTTAATAATTCATCTATTCCTGAAGTTATGAATGGGGCGGGAATTCTTTTGGAAAATAATGATATCGAAGGGGTTATCGCCGAATTGCATAAATTGGATAACGAGGAATACAGAAATCAAATTATATCCGCCCAATATACGGCTTGTAAAAAGTTTTCTTGGGATATTGCATATATGCAGATGAAAAACTTTTATGAGGAGGTCGGAAATGATTAATGCTTTTAGTATAATAGTCGCTTTTATTTATTTATTTTTGATTATCAAAACGATATGGAGAAAAAAAGGAATAAAACACTTATATTTGTCATTTTTTTTGTTGAATATTATATTTGAATTGTTTATAGGAGTCGGATATTTTATTAGAATAGGAAATACGGAAATCTTGTATTCGGAATTCTCTTTATTGATGTTGTTTATTGTTTCTGTTTTTTTATTGTTTAATAAAAAAATTCAACCCAAAGAATATATTGCCATTATTATTTTGTTAGGAAGTGCCTGTTTATCTTTTATATTGCCGATTATTTTTAATGATAATACAGCAATTATGGCCTACAACGAGTACTGGGAGATGTTATATGAGGATTCATCGATTTTTAAAACAACACCGGCTGTATTGAATTCTCATTCTTTTCTATTATTGTTTAGAATAATTATCTTTGTTTTTTGTTTTTCTGCCGGAAAGGATATATTATTTAACAAAAATACGATTAAACAATTTTTTAAAATTTTTCATATAGTTGCATCGTTATACATATTTTTATTTTTCTTTGAATTTGCTTGTAAATATTTTTTTAATTCAAACACCTATGCTTATTTAGTTAATTCTATCTTTGGAATAGGGCAAGGAACATACGCTACTGGTATATATAGATCAGGCATGCCTGCTTTACAGGGCTTATATAAAGAACCTTCTCATTTGTCAATGAATATGTTTATTATATCTTGTGCTTTATTGGCAAGTTCGAAAATTAAAGGTTCCAAAACCAACTTGAAGTTATTTCTATTAAATTTATATTCTATTTTATCGGTTTCATTAAGTGCTGTTATTTTTGTAGGTGCTTTTATACTTATATTTTTTAGATATGGCAAAAAAAATATGAAATTAAAAAATGTATTCTTTTTAATTGTTTTCTTTGTTGTAGCATGTTTAATATTGTTTAAAATTCCGTATTTTTCACATAGAATAAATTCTGTATTTAATGTTATTGAATTGGTCCGAACCGATTCTTTATTTCAATATAGTTTTTCTGAAACCAGTGGAGAAGTTCCACGTATTGTTTCTATCTTATATTGTTTGAAATGGTTTGGTTCACATTTGTTTTTTGGAGTTGGTTTAGGAAACACATATTCCCATTCCTTCTTACCTTCCATGCTTTGTAATATTGGATTAATCGGATTTCTTGCTTGGATATTTTATTTGAAAAAAATAAAAAATGTGGGGAAATTAGACTTTATAACGATTTTATGTCTTATTTTTGTTTTTTCATTTCAAGGACTTTTGGGCTATTTTTATACTATTAGTTTTGTTTATGTTTTCCTTTTATATTTTTATAAATTTAATGAAAGAAGAAAAGAAGTATATGCTAGGAATTGTAATTGTTAATTATAATGGAGAAAAATTTCAAAATGAGGCAATCGCTTCTATTTTAAATCAAACGTATCAAGATTTTAAAATTATTATTGTCGATAATAATTCCACAGATAATTCCATGAAAATGTTGGACAAGTTTGATAGCGACAAAATCATAAAAATTTATAATAATGAAAATTTAGGAGCGGCAGGCGGAAATAATATTGGAATTAAAAAATCTATAGAATTGAATTGTGAATATACTTTATTAATTAATAATGACGTCATTTTAAATGAAGATGCCATTGCCAAATTATTGGCCTGTAAAAAAGATATTGTATGTCCAAAGATATATTATTTCGGTACAGATAAGATTTGGTTTTATGGCGGAAAGTTTCATAATTTTAGAGGAACTATTTCCCATTTATATTATCAAAAAGAAAAATATAAAGATAAACAAACAACAGAATATGCTCCTACATGTTGTATGTTGATTCATAATACTGTATTTAAAAAGACAGGCTTGTTTGATGAAAATTATTTTTTATATTATGATGATGTTGACTTTTGTTTCCAATTAAGAAAAAACAAAATAAAAATTTATTTATGTTCTAATGCCGTGATATATCATAAGGTTAGTCTTTCAAGTGGAGGAGAAAACTCAAAAACAGCGATTTATTATAATAATCGAAACCGATTTTATTATATAAAAAAAGCAGGAGGAATTTATAAACCTTTTGCCTTGATATTTTCTTGGATTTCTATGAAATTTAAGACTGCTGATAAAAAAATCATTACAGAAGCAATCCATGATTTTAAGCAGGGGAAAATGGGAAGAAAGGAGTGGAATATATGAAAATATTGGTAACCGGAGCAAATGGTTATATTGGTTCGAAGATAGTAGACAAACTATTAGAATTGCATATAGATGTTATAGCAAATGATATAGCGAATGACCATATTAATCCCAAAGCCCATTTTATAAAAGCCGATATATTCTCGGAAAATGATAATTGGTTTAAATTTTTTGAAGAACCGGATATTTGTATTCATTTGGCTTGGCGAGATGGATTTAAACATAATTCTATAAAACATTTACAGGATTTTTCGTTACATATCTCTTTTCTTGCAAATTTAATTGATAATGGATTGCCTAAATTGGTATCTATGGGAACCATGCATGAAGTAGGGTATCACGAGGGAATTATCAACGATGAAACAGCATGTAATCCGCTCACTTTTTATGGAATAGTTAAGAACGCTTTAAGAAAAAGTTTAGAATTATATACTTCACAACACAACTGTAAATTTCAATGGCTTAGAGCATTTTATATTTATGGTGATGATGATTTTGGCAATTCTATTTTTTGTAAGATAAAACAGGCAGCAAGAGAAAAAAAGACTAATTTTCCATTTACTAGTGGAAAAAACAAATATGATTTTATCAAAATCGACGATTTGGTAAATCAAATAACATTAGCGGTTTTACAAGATAATATTCTTGGTATAATAAATGTATGTTCGGGAAAACCGGTTGCTTTGGCAGAAATGGTTGAATCATATATCAAAACAAATAAATTAAATATTAAATTGGATTATGGTAAATATCCGGATAGAATTTATGATTCTCCATGCATTTATGGTGATAATAGTAAAATAAAGGAAATAGAGAGAATGAAAAATGGGAAAAATTCAAATTAAATTTTATAAATGGTTATGGCCACTTAAAAAAATATCGTATAAAAAATTTGGGAAACGATCTTTAATATATAAACCCATATTGATTTCGGGCAAAAAATATATTTCGGTTGGAGATCATGTTTTTATTCGTAATAGTGCAAGAATCGAATGCATAAACAAATGGAATAATGAACTTTTTTATCCTAATTTGGTTATAGGGGATCATGTGACAATAGAACAAAATTTACATTTGACTTGTGCGGGAGAAATCACTATTGGAGATAACACGGTTATAACGGAAAATGTCATGATTACAAACATTGATCATGATTATTCAACCATCAATCAAAATATTTTAAAAAATGGAATAATTGTTTCCCCGGTAAAAATAGGGAAAAATTGCTTTATAGGATATGGCACCCAAATCTTTCCAGGTGTTCATATTGGAGATAATGTAATTATCGGTAGTGGCTCATTAATCTTAAATGATATACCGGATTATTCGGTTGTTGTTGGTGTGCCGGCTAAAGTAATAAAAAAATATAATTTTGATACAAAATGTTGGGAAAAAGTTAAGGAGATGGAGGAAAATGTCTAAATTTTTAATAACAGGTGGAGCAGGATTCATTGGTGGTAATTTTTGTCATTATATGGTAAATACATATCCAACTGACAAATTTGTATGTATAGACGCTTTAACATACGCTGGCAATATGGAAACACTTGAACCAATTATGAACAAACCAAACTTTAAATTTGTTCATGAAAATATTTGTAATAAAGATGCGGTGTTTCAATTATTTGAAGAAGAAAAATTCGATTATGTTATCAACTTTGCGGCAGAAAGTCATGTAGATCGAAGCATTGAAAATCCTGGTATTTTTTTACAAACCAATATTATAGGTACGCAAATTTTAATGGACGCTTGTAGAAAATATGGGATTACAAGATATCATCAAGTTTCTACTGATGAAGTTTATGGTGATTTACCATTGGATAGACCGGATTTATTTTTTACGGAGGACACTCCAATTCATGCAAGTAGTCCGTATAGTGCGTCTAAAGCATCTGCAGATTTACTTGTAATGGCATATCACAGAACGTTTGGACTTCCTTGTACTATATCGAGATGTTCTAACAATTACGGACCATATCAATTTCCGGAAAAACTAATACCTTTAATTATTAAAAAGGCTTTAGCAAATGAACCATTGCCAATTTATGGTAAGGGAGAAAATGTTCGAGATTGGTTACATGTATATGATCATTGTACCGCAATAGATTTAATTGTAAGAAAAGGCAAAGACGGAGAGATTTATAATGTCGGCGGTCATAATGAAAAAACAAATTTAGAAGTAGTAAAAGGAATTCTTAAAGAATTGGGAAAACCGGAATCTTTGATTACGTTTGTCAAAGACAGAGCGGGACATGATTTAAGATATGCGATGGATCCCGATAAATTAATAAAAGAATTAGGTTGGAAACCAAAATATACTTTTGAAACGGGTATAGGCCCGACAATTCAATGGAATTTGGATAATCAAGATTGGATTAATCATATTTTATCCGGGGAATATTTGAGATTTATGGAGAAAAACTATGGGAACCGAAAATAAAAATCCGATTTTTTCGGTTATTGTATGTTGTTATAATCCGGAATTTGATAAATTGAAAAACACGTTGGTTTCGATTTATAAGCAAAGAAATGTGGATTTTGAGGTTATTATAACTGATGATGGTTCGAAAATTAAATATCGTGAGGATTTGGAAAATTGGATTCTCAAAAAAGGATATAAATGTATTTATAATTTTTTGCCTCAAAATGTTGGTACAGTAAAAAACATTTTATCTGCGGTAGAATTGTCAAAAGGGAAATATATAAAAACAATTTCTCCGGGAGATTATTTTTTTGATGAAAACTCTTTGTTTAAATATTATAAAAAAATATCCGAGGGAAAATATGATTTAGTATATTCAGATATGATTTTTTATCAAGATAATAAAATAGTTTTTAAAAAAAACATATCTCATAATAAAATAATGTATAATCCCAAAAACCTTAGAGATATATTGTGTTTATATGGAGGATATTTTGGCGGAGCGGCATTTGTCAGCACAAGAGAAATTTATCTTAAATTTTTAACTCCATTAAAAGATAAGGTAATTTATATGGAAGACAGACCGTTATTATATCAATTACTTATAGAAAATTTTAAATTTTATGGAATACAAGAACCATTAATTTGGTATGAATATGGAACAGGTATATCTACAAAAAACAAAAAAGGAGATTCTAGACTTTGGAAAGACACAAAAGAATGTTATGATTTTTTACAAAAGAAATACAAAGATAATAAATATGTCACAAAAATGATAAAAAGGTATAATTCTTTTGGTTTTTCCAAATTTAAAAAAGTTTTTTATTTTCTATTTAATATTCCCGGATACTATAGTTATTTAATAAAGGCAAGATTTAAAGGATATTTAAAAAATAATGCCAGCATAGAAGATATGTTTGAAATAATAAAAGAATAAAAAAGTGAGGGATTATGGGATATGGATTATAAAATAATTGATTTTCAGAAACATGGCGATGATAGAGGAATGTTGGTCGCTTTAGAGGAAGAAAAAGAGATACCTTTTAAAATCAAACGAGTTTATTATATGTATGATACTCTTTCGGGAGTAAGAAGAGGATATCATGCTCATAAAAAATTAAAACAAATATTAATATGTATTCATGGTTATTGTCAAATTCATTTAGATAATGGAGATGAAACCATTGAGATAACTCTTGATAAACCATATCAAGGGTTATATATTGAAAATAATATTTGGAGAGAAATGTATAATTTTTCTTCTGATGCGGTTTTAATGGTTTTGGCATCAGAAATTTATGATGAGGCAGATTATATTAGAAATTATCAAGATTTTTTAGATTTTATTGGAAAGAAGGATAAAAATGAATAAATCTTGGGGGGGGGATTACCATTAGAATTAAGAAAATCAAATGAGTATTATAAAAAAGATAGTCTACCATTAAATAGTGCTAGATATGCTATCTTATTAGCACTTTTAATTGAAAGAGTAAATGTTATTTATATTCCTTACTATTTATGTAATACGGTAAATGATGTATTGGTTCAAAATAATATAAAAGTTAAATATTATCATTTGAATTCTAGTTTTGAGCCAATATTATCCTCTGTTGATTGCAACAATATTAAAGAGAAAAAAGCCTTTTTATTAATCGTTAATTATTTTGGGATTTTTTCTAAAAAGAAAATAAGAAATTTAGTAAAAAGATATAAAAATATAATTTTGGATAATACACAAGCCTTTTTCTTTAAACCATTACCGGAATGTTATAATGTGTATTCTTGTAGAAAATTTTTCGGTGTGTCAGACGGGGCGTATTTGATTAAAAGAAACATAGATCAATCTTGGAAATTAGAACAATCATATAGTTCTGATGATGCTTCTTTTTTATTAAAAATTTTGGAACATGGAACCAATTATTGTTATGATGAGTATCTTTCTTATGAACAAAAAATTTGTAATCAAGGAATCCGGAAAATGTCAAAATTATCGGAAAAGATTATGCAATCCATAGATTATAATTCCATAAAACAAATTCGGAAAAAGAATTTTTATTATATGCATACTAGACTTGGTAAATATAATAGATTGGCAGATGCTATAAAAAAGACAAATGCATCTATGGTTTATCCTTTTTTAATACAAGACGAGCAGTTAAGAGAATATTTGATAAAGAATAGCGTGTTTGTTTCACAGTGGTGGAAAAAATGTTTATATGAAAATATCAATGAATTCGAAAGGCAATTATCATTATATTTATTACCATTGCCGATAGATCAAGGAAACAACATAGAAGATATGAAATTTATCTGTGATTTAATAGAACAATATTTATTATCTTTGAAATAAAATATTGTTAAGTAAAATATAGAAATTAGAAAAATATAATGTATAATATATAAAATAGACCAAAATATAATTGGAGGGATTATGATGAATGTACCTTGGGTAAGTTTTGCACCTATGCAAAAAGAAATAAAAGATCAAGTTATCAAGAAATTTGAACAAATGTATGAGGCCTCTACCTATATTCAAGGAGAAGAATATAGGAAGTTTAATGAAAAATTTGCTAAATATTGTGGTGCTAAGTATTGTGTAGGAGTTGGCAATGGATTAGATGCTCTTATGCTAATATTAAAGGCATATGGAATAGGAGAAGGGGACGAAGTAATCGTGCCTTCGAATACATTTATAGCCACCGCCTTAGCAGCGACATATGTTGGAGCAAAGCCGGTATTTGTAGAACCAATATTAGAAGAATACAATATTGATCCAGCAAGAATAGAAGAAAAAATAACTTCAAGAACAAAGGCAATTATAGCAGTTCATTTATATGGACAATGTTGTGATATGGATTCAATAAATACTATTGCCAAAAAGTACAATTTAAAGGTAATCGAAGATGCCGCTCAGGCACACGGGGCCTTATATAAAGGGAAAAAAGCGGGTTCTTTAGGTGATGCTGCCGGATTTAGTATGTATCCAGGGAAGAATTTAGGGGCCTTAGGAGATGGAGGAGCAGTGACAACCGATGATAAGGATTTGGCAATCAAGATTGCAGCTTTATCTTGTTATGGATCCGATTACAAATATCACCACATTTATAAAGGGAACAATTCTAGATTAGATGAAATACAGTGTGGATTTTTGAATATTAAGTTAGATTGTTTAGACAAATGGAACAAAGAAAGAAATAGAATTGCACAAAGATATTTAAATGAAATAAAAAATCCAAAGATAAAACTTCCGGTAGTGAACAAAAATAATTATCATATATGGCATGTTTTTGCAGTAAGATGTGATGAAAGAGATGCCTTAGAGAA
Source organism: uncultured Anaeroplasma sp. (assembly GCA_947592005.1). Lineage (GTDB taxonomy): Bacteria > Bacillota_I > Bacilli_A > Acholeplasmatales > Anaeroplasmataceae > Anaeroplasma. Next base: position 37,454 of record CANQDJ010000002.1, on the reverse strand, counting down.
ATATTTAAATGATAGGGGCATAGGCACAAATAAACATTATCCAACGCCAATGCATTTACAGGGAGCATATGCTGATTTAAATATACCTAAAGGAGCGTTACCACTAGCAGAAGAGATATCTTCTACAGAATTAAGCATTCCGATGTATTATGGAATGACGGACGAAGAAATAGAATATGTCATAGGGACTATTAATCGGTTTTAGATATGCGAACGAAAAATGTAAGTAGAAACGTTGTTTTAACCATTATTTCAAAAATTGTTCTATTGGTGATTGGATTTATATCAAGAAAATTAATTATTCAATTTATATCGATAGAGTTTTTGGGATTAAATTCGTTATATTCTAATTTACTTGATTTATTAAATCTTGCAGAATTGGGATTGGGAGTGGCCATTCAAATTCGACTTTATGAACCATTGGTAAAAAATGATTATAATAAAGTTGCCTATATTTTAAGCATTGCGAAAAAAATTTATACATTTATAGGTATTTTTGTTTTAGTAATCGGAAGTCTTTCCAGTTTTTTACTTCGATTTATTATAAAAGATAGTCCTTTTGAATTGTGGTATGTTCAAGTTGCATATATCATATCCGTAGTAGGTATTTCAGCCAGTTATCTTTGTGCGGATAAAAGACTGTTTTTTGAATCCAACGAAAAGTATTATTTAATTACTATAGCAGATTTATTAGTTCGACTATTGTCTTTTATTGTTGGTATAACTTTATTATATTTTACAAGAGAATATTTGATTTATTGCAGCATTATAGCCGTTCAAACGTTTATTTCCAACTTTATACTTTATTTGATTTTTGTAAGAAAATATAGCATTTATAAAATTTATGATAAATCTTTATTTAAAGATTCTATCGAAAAAACAGCCATTAAACATAATATGTTTGATGTTATACCTATGAAATTGGGGGCTTTTATATTTTCTTCTACCGATAGTATTGTTATTTCATCGTTTTTAGGACTTACTTTTGTTGCATTATATTCCAATTATAATTTATTATTTTTAAATTTATTGTCATTATCTACAATCATCAGCACTGCTCTTGTATCTACTTTCGGAAAAATAGAAAAAGAAAATCCAGACAGAGAAAATTTGTTTAAAAAATATAGTATATATAATAATTTGCAGTTTATGTTTAGTTCTTTTTCTACAGTTTGTATTTTTTTATTGATAGATAAATTTATATATTTATGGTTGGGTGAAGGATATACGATAAGTATGTGGTGTGTTATTTTGTTGAGTGCAGATTACTTTATTCACTCCTCTTTTCAACCATTGAGCACTTTGTATACATCGACCGGAAAATTCAAACAAGACAAAATTTGTACTTTAATTGCTGCGGGATTAAATATTATTTTATCTATTATATTAGTAAATTTTATTGGTCTGGAAGGTATTATAATAGGGACATTATCTGCGAATATTTTTACTTATATTGTTCGAACAATAGTAATTGAAAATAAGTATTTCCACCAAAATTTAATAAAGCGGTTTGGAATAATAGGATTAAAAATTTTAGTTGTAATTGCAGAAGTTTTTGTATGTTATTTTGCGATTAAATATATTAATATTCAAAACAAATGGCTGGATTTCTTAACGTGTGGAATAATATGTGCTATAATTCCATTATGTATTGATGGAATTATAGCGTGGAAATTAGGATATTGGGATATTGGGAAAAGAATGCTGAAAAATTTTAGAAAGACCGAATAAAAATTTTAAAGGAGAGAGGAAGAATGAGTGAAATTACAGTCGTTCGATATAATGACTCGTTTAAAGAAAAATGGGACGATTTCATTTTTAATAAGTCTATAAATGGAACTTTTTTACAATCAAGAATATTTTTGGAATATCATAAAGATAGATTTATGGATCATTCAATACTATTTATTCGTGGCGGAAATATGATTGTGGGAGTTTGTCCTGCTTGCGAGCAAATTGAAAATGGTAGAAAAAGTTTTTTATCTCACAAAGGAAGTACCTTTGGAGGCATTGTTATAGGCAAGGATTTTTATAATCTTTCCAATGTGGGAGAAATTATATTTTCTTTAGAGAATTATTTGAAACAAAATGAATTTCAATATGTGTTATTAAAGTGTACAAATGAAATTTTTTGTTCGGAAAATTGTGAATTGATTGATTATTTTTTATATAAAAATTTTTATGATTCTTATTTAGAACTTAGTTTTGCAATCGATTTGAAAAGAATTAAAGAAGATGTTGTTTTGAATTTTAAATCGAAAACTAGAAATCTATTTCGTTCTTCATTGAAAAATAATTTACAAATTAAAGAAGTCAAAACAAAGGAAGGAATTAATGAATTTTATAAAATTTTATGTGCTTCATTAATTAAATATAATACAAAGCCGGTTCATTCTTTAGAGGAATTATACGATTTATATTTTAATAGATTGCCGAATACTATTCGTTTTTATGGTGTTTATCAAAATGAAAATATGATAGCAGGAAGTATGGTTTTTATATTAAACTCTGTTTTTCACACACAGTATCTTTGTGCGAATCCGGATTATTTATATTTGAAACCGATGGATTTTATGGACGGCTCTTTGATAAATATTTCTTTTGAGGAAGGGTTTGATTATTTTTCCTTTGGAATTAGTACGGAAAATCAAGGCAAATACTTAAATGAAACTTTAGCTAAATTTAAAGAGGGCTTTGGGACACAGTTTTATAATAATAAAACGTATTACAAAGAAATTAAATAAATATTTAAAAATAGTTTGTGGATTGAAACCGATGGGTTATCAAAAATTAATGAAGTGGAGTTGAAGGCATGATAATAAAAAAAATATTTAATTTTTGTTATAAGGCTTGTAGAAAAATAATTTTTATTATGAGAAGACCTTTTGAAATTTTAATAACAAATCACAATCTAAAAAAGAAACTTAATTTTAATGATAAAATTCATGTTGTATTTGTTTGTCAATGTCAGCACATTTGGGACAAGCAAAGATCGTTTGTTTTAAAATTACATTCAAATGAAAGATTTTTGATTACTTTATTAATTTTAGAAGATGAGGGAATAATCGATAATACGGTATTTGAGCAATTTGCCAAAGAACATGATATTAAATTTATAAAATATTATAAAAAAGTTACAAAAGAGTTAAAACCTGATATTTTGTTTTATTCAAGGCCGTATAATGATTACTTACCTAAGGAATTAAGACCCCCCAAAATGATTAAAACTTGTAAAACCGCATTAATACCATATGGATATTCGTTGATGACAATAGGAAATATAAACTTGAATAAATGGTTTGCGGATTATTTATCTCTTTTGTTTAGTGATAATGATTATTCACATAATTATTTTATTCAAACGCATAAAAGAAATATTAAAAGGGAAATTCAATTTTCATATAATGTTGGATATCCATATTTTGAAGATTTGTATGAAAATTTGCCACAGTACATTAATGGAAAGCATTTTTTTACGGATATAGATAAATTTAAAGTAATATGGACTCCGAGATGGACAACGGACGAGAATGCCGGAGGGTCAAATTTTTTTAACTATATTGATTTGTTATTTGATTTATTTGTTGATAAAGAAGGATATTCTTTTATTTTTAGACCGCATCCTTATGCACTATCTAATTATGTTTCTTGTGGATTATTATCCGAAGAGAAAAAAGAATATTATTTACAAAGATTATCCAATAGTAATAATTCTTACTATGATAATGGGAAAGAATATTTATCAAATTTTTTTAGAGCGGATTTATTAATTACAGATGTTTCTTCAATAATTCCGGAATTTATGTTTACCGGTAAACCAATAATTTTTTGCCATAACAAAACAAAAGATATTTTGAATAGTATAGGAATGGATTTTTGTGAACATGTATTTTATAATGCTTATTCGGAAGAAGATTTGTTAAGATTTGTAAATGATTTAAAAAATGGAGTAGACCCTTTGAAAGAAGAAAGAGAAGAATATTGTAAAAAATTTCAACAAAGTTTTCAAGGAACAAATGAAAGATTGGAAAAGATTTTGTTTGATTTCTGTCATAAATGGAAAAAATAAATAGGAGGAGAACAAACATGAAAAACATTGCATTAATAATTGCTGGAGGAGTAGGAGCAAGAATGGGGCAGGACATACCCAAACAATTTCTCAATGTAAAAGATAAACCAATATTTGTTTATACAATGGAAGCCTTTCAGCGACACCCTCAAATAGATGGTATAGAAATAGTTTGTTTAGATGGGTGGCATGAAATAGTACGGGCTTATGCTAAGCAATTTGGAATTGCCAAACTAGAAAACGTTGTGTCAGGTGGTGTGAATGGCCAACAGTCTATCCTTAATGGATTAAAAGATATTTTTTCTCGACATAATGATGAAGATGATATAGTTTTAATACATGATGCTATACGGCCTATGGTAAGTGAAGAAGTTATTAGTGAAAACATTAAAATCTGTCGTAAGTATGGGAATGCGATTACTGTAGTTCCGTGTACTGCAGCAATGTTAAAAACGTATGATTCAGTATCTACGACGGAACAAGTATCTAGGGATAATTTAAAAATAACACAAACGCCACAATCTTTTTTTATTAAAGATATTATGAAAGTACATAAAGAAGCACTGGAAAAAGGAATTACAAATTCTGTCGCTTCATGTACTTTATATATTGAGTTGGGTAAAAAATTATATATGTCACAGGGATCTGAAAAAAATTTAAAGATAACGACTGTTGAAGATGTTGAAATATTTAAAGCATTATTAGAAGCAAGAAAAGAGAACTGGCTACATTAATTTATTTTAAAGGAGAAACAAAATGAAATTTTATCAAAGTACTACATACAAAAAAGCGATTGAAAATCTACCATATTGTATTAATTGTACTAAGGCCTCTATTTTGGTTACAGGGGCTTGCGGATTAATAGGATCTTGCATAATAGATGTTTTGATGTCGGCAAATAAAAAAGGGTACTCTTATACTATTTATGCTTTGGATTTGCATAAGGAGGATTTAAAAGAAAGATTTGGAGAAGACAAGTATCTTCATTTTATTGAGCAGAATATATGCAATCCATTTATTACCAATGTAGATTTTGATTACATTATCCATACTGCAAGTTATGCGGATCCTGTTTCTTATGCGTTGCACCCAGTTGAAACAAGTTTAATCAATGTTATTGGAACAAATAATATGTTAAAATATTGTCAAACCCATACTCAAACCAGATTACTTTATACTTCTACCTTTGAAGTTTATGGGAAGTTGGAAAAGGATATTTATTTAGAATCGGATTTTGGGAGGATTGATTTCAATCAAATACGGGCTTGCTATCCTGAAAGCAAGAGAACGGCCGAAATATTGATTAAAAGTTATGTAGAAGAATACGGAGTCAATGCTGTAATTGTTCGATTATGTAGTATTTATGGCCCTACTATGAAAAAAGATGATTCTAAAGCACACGCCCAGTTTTTAAATTCTGCAATTCAATCTAAGGATATAGTTTTGAAAAGCAAAGGAGAACAAATAAGAAGTTATTGTTATGTAATTGATGCGGTTAGTGCAATTTTAATGGCTTTATTTAAAGGAGAAAAAGGAGAAGTATATAATATTTCAAATAAAAAATCAATAGTGAGTATTTATGAATTGGCACAGTTAATTTCAAATCTTGCAGGGAAAAATATTGTATATGAAAACCCGAATGCAGTTGAACAAAAGGGCTTTTCTAAACCACAAAATTGTATTTTGGACAGTCAAAAATTAGAACAACTCGGCTGGCAGGCAAGCTATGATATTTATCATGGTGTAGAAGAAACATTAAAAATTTTAAAAGAGGTAAATTAAAATGCTGGAGGAACTAAAAAAAGAAGTTTGGAAAGCCAATATAAAATTGGTTGAATATGGTTTGGTTATATTTACTTGGGGAAATGTATCTCAAATCGACAGAGAAAAAAATTTGGTTGTTATTAAACCATCTGGAATCGAATATACCAATTTGAAACCCGAAGATATGGTTGTTGTAGACTTGCTTACAGGCAATGTTGTTGAGGGTAAATATAAACCATCATCTGACACATTGACACATTTGGAAATTTATAAAACTTTTCCTAATATTGGAGGAATCGCTCATACGCACTCAATTAATGCCGTAGCATTTGCTCAAGCGGGGTTGCCGATTCAAGCATTAGGAACAACGCAAGCAGATTATTTTTGTGGGGACATCTTATGTTCGAGAGATTTAAACCCAAATGAAATACTTACGGATTATGAGAAAAACACAGGAAAAGTCATAGTGGAAACTTTGAAACAGGCGAATGTAGACGTTTCTGCTATTCCGGCCATTTTGGTTAAAAATCACGGACCTTTTACTTGGGGTTCGACCGCAGAAGAAGCAGTTTTTAATGCAAAGGCATTAGAAACGATAGCGGAAATGAATTTAAAAACAGTTATTTTAAATCCATCGGCAAAAATGCCAAAATCCATTTTACAAAAACATTATAATCGTAAACATGGGAAAAATGCATACTATGGTCAAAAAGTATAAATTCTTTTATGAATTTTACTTTTTTTTTACAAAAATATTGCGTTATTATACAAAGGCATTGATTTTTTTATTTAAATAAAATTAAAATAGAAAAAAGAATAAAATTTGAATTTGGTTTTGATTTTTGAATTTAGTTTTTAAAAAAAATGAAATTCGAACAACAAATCGAATTTTATATATAAAGCAATAAATAAAAAATAAATATAATGTGTAAATATGGAATTTGATAAATATAAGAATTATAATTTGTTTGCTAAATAAAAAATAGAACGAGGTGAAGAAAAATGGTATTTAATTCGATTGAATTTTTAATATTTTTACCTTGTGTTTTTATTTTATATTGGTTATTTCCTAAAAAATTCAAATGGCTCGTTTTATTGATGTCCAGTTATTTTTTTTATATGTATTGGAATTGGAAATTGATTTTTTTGATTTTATTTACAACGATAATTTCTTATGTCGGTGGGCTTTTAATTGAAAAATATAAAGATAAACCAAAAATAAAAAAATCATTTCTTCTAATAGTATGTTTGTTGTGTTTTGGAGTATTAATCTTTTTTAAATATTTTAATTTTTTATATGATATTTATAAAGATATAGTCCATATTTTTACAGGGAATTTTATTCATGGTTATTTTGATATATTGTTGCCGGTCGGAATTTCTTTTTATACTTTTCAAACAGCCTCTTATGTAATAGATATATATAATGGGAAAATGAAAGCGGAAAAACATTTTGGATATTATGCATTGTTTGTAAGTTTTTTTCCGCAACTTGTCGCCGGCCCGATTGAAAGGCCTGCGGATTTATTGCCACAATTAAAAAATCGAGAAGTCAAAATTAAAGAAGTAGACTATTCCGGAGCCTTTAGATATATGCTTATCGGGTTTTTTAAAAAAATAGCGATTGCAGATATAATCGGAATATATGTCAATATAGTTTATAATGATATTAATAATGCTAACGGATTAATGATTTTAATCGGAACAGTTTTATTTTCTTTTCAAATTTTATGTGATTTTTCCGGATATAGCGACATCGCTATCGGTTGTGCAAAACTTTTCGGTGTAAATTTAACAGAAAATTTTAACGAACCGTATCGTTCTAAAAGCATTAAAGAATTTTGGAATAGGTGGCATATTTCTTTATCGAGATGGTTAAGAGATTATATTTATTTTCCTTTAGGTGGAAGCAGAGTATCAAAAATTAGATGGATTATAAATATTTTAATTGTATTTCTTGTTTCCGGAATATGGCATGGGGCAAGTTATAATTTTATTATTTGGGGATTATTACATGGGTGTCTTCAAATTATCGGAGTTCTTACATTAAAATATAGAGATAATTTTTGGAAAAAATTAAAAATAGATCCAAACGGGAAATGTATTTCTGGTCTACGGATAATCGTAACGTTTGGGTTAGTTTCTTTTACATGGATTTTCTTCAGGGCCAACACGATAAATGATGCATTTACGGCTGTTGGGAAACTTTTTACTGATTATAGGTTTGACAAAGATTTTATAAAGAGTACTTTTACCAATCTTAATTTTTCATTCTCGGTGATGGTCTATATTATTTTTATATTGTTGATTTTGCAAATTATAAACGGATTGAAAAATATTGAAAACAATGGAATAAAGATATTGAACAATTCTATAATACGCTTTACGACGTATTTAATACTACTATGGTTTGTTTTCGGAGCGTGGGTGTATTTACAAGCCTCTGAAATCGGTAGTTCTTTTATATATTTTCAATTTTAAATTATGGAATGTTGGAGGAAGATATGAAAAAAATATTAAAATTTATACTGCTCATTTTATTATTTATATCTCCGTTTATTGTTGTTTTTTTCGTTGTAGAAAAAACGGAAAATCAGTATAAAAACACCTATTTGGCAGAATTGAATGATAAGTATGAATTATTAAGTAATACAAATGAAAAGAAGATTATATTTGTGGGAGGATCCAGTCTTCCCTTCGGGTTACGAAGTGATTTGATTGAAGCGGAGTTACCGGAATATAAAGTAGTCGATTATGGATTGTATGCTACTTTAGGAACAAAATTTATGATGGATACGTCAAAGGTTAATATAAATGAAGGGGATATTGTTATACTTTCTCCGGAATTAAGCAGTCAAACCTATTCATTGTATTTTAATCCGACTGCTGTTTTGGAGGCATGTGACGGATTTACATTCAAATATCGATTTTTATCGGCATCAAACAATTTGGATTTATTTTATAATTATTATAAATTTGCAAGAAATAAAATGGAATATGCTCAAAACAATACTGCCCCGAATCCTATCGGAATTTATCGACATGATTCATTTAATCAATATGGAGATATTTTAATTGATAGACCGAATAATATTATGAATAACGGTGTAGATTCTACGATGGATATTAATGTAGAAGATTTGTATAATGAAGATTTTTTTAATTATGTAAATCAATATTGTGATTATGTAAATAGAAAAAAAGCCAAAATGTATTTTAATTTTTCTCCATGTAATGATCGGGCGGTAATTTCTTCTAAAGAAAAAAGGGAGGAATTTAATCAAAAACTGTTTTCGGAATTAAATTGCGAGTTGTTAATGAATTTGGAAGATTGTATTATGGATTATCGCTATTTTTATGATACGAATTTTCATTTGAATTCTATCGGGGCAATTTATTATACAACACTATTAATCGAAAACCTTAAATCCAAATTAGGATATAAGAATATGGATACGGAGTTGCCGAACCCGCCTTCTATAGATGAACCGGAAGTTATAGAACCGGATATAAACACAGAAAAGGTGTCTTTTGATGATTATAATGGCGAACCGAATAATGATTATGTTGATTATTTTAATTATAGATTAATCGGATCGTCTTATCAAATCACGTCAATTAAAGAAGAATATAAAGATATTGAAAAAATTATTTTACCGTCCACTTATCAAGGGAAAAATATTACGGTAATAAATGCTGATGCCTTATATGGGTGCATTCATCTTAAAGAAATATATATAGGGTTAACTTATAAACAATTAGATGACAAGTGTTTTAATGGGTGTATAAATTTAGAAAAAATATATTTGTTTGCCAAAGACGGCAACGGAATTGTTCCTGCCTCTTCCGATTTATTGTATGGAACTTACAAAAATATAAAAATATATATTCCCAAAGATTCGAATTATACTACCGGATATACTTGGACAAAGTATCTAAATTATTTTGTTTATTTTGAAAGGGGGTAGTAATAAATGAAAAAAATATGTTTTTTAATGTGCATTTTTCTTTGTTTATGTTTTTTAACTTCTTGTGGGTTGGTATCGTATACTTCAGAAAAATCGAATGTAGAAGAAACGGACGGTTTAAATCAATTAAAAAAAGAATATTTTTACAAATTGGATAATTTGTTTAATGAAGATTTGTACTATGAAAAGGAACAAACTATGCTTTTAGAAATTTTAATTGAAGGGAAGTCGGAAATTAATGATGCTGATAATGAAGACCAAATGAAGTCTATTTTTTCCAAATATGAAAATTTTATTAAAAATCTTAAAACCAAATCACAATATTTAACAGAAAATTTTGAAGAGTATAAAAAAAGGAATATAGATGATATTACGAAATATTTAATTTTAGAAGATTATCGCAAAAATGAAGTAAATCAAATAAAGAATATACTATCCGAATATATTGAAAAAATAAATAATGCTACCACTGAAAATGATGTGGACAATTATGTTCGTGGATATAAAATAGAAGTTTATTTTATTAAAACAGATCAAGATTTATATCAAGAAGAATTGGAACAAATGAAAACGGAAGCGATAGAAGAAATCAGCCATTATAAGGATATGACAACTTATAGAGATAATGAAGTTTTGATTTTGAAAGAAATTATTGTTTCTTTTAAAAATCAACTAGCGGTTTTATCGACAAAAGAATTGGTTACTGCATTAGTAGATAATTATAAAATTATTATAGATTCGATAAAAAATTCTAATCAATTATATGAAGAAGAGCGATTGGAATTAATCAATCAATACTATATAGAATTATTAAATTTAATAGATACTTCCAAAATGGATAATCAATATATAAATGAATATCAAAACAAATGTTTAATGATAAAAAATGAAATGCTAGAATTAAAGACGAAAGAACAAATAAATTCCAAGTTTTTAAGTGAAAAGAGAAACCTTTTTGTTTTGGGGGCTCAAAACGGCGATGAAAATGCTTTAAAATCTATTATTGAAATCTATATTGAAGATCTTTATAATTATTTAGATGAAACTTTATATCGGGAAGAGCAAATAAATGAAATTCATTTAATTATAAAACTTCAAGGAAATGAAATAAGAAATTGTGAAAATTACGACAGCGTATTAAATAAAGTAGAACAAATTCATAATGCACTGAATGAGGTTTTAACGAATGATGAAATGTGGATAAAAGAAGATAGAGAATTTTTAACTTCTTTAAGTCAAAAATATGAAAATAAAATTTTAACTCCACCGGATAGTTTAACTGAAGCAGATTCGTATGATGAATTGGCAAATATTGTGGATTATTATGCCTTTTATCAAATAGATAAAGATTTATTTGAAAGAAATAAATTTAGAATTAAAATAAATTTTGAATATGAAGATTCCACACAAATTAAAAATACGATTTATTGGCTTTGTCAATTAATAAGAGGCGCAGTTGGGCTTAAAACATATTTTGAATATGAAGATTATTTAATTGTACAACTAATACCTTATGATATGGCAACGGTAAAAAACCAATCGGACATTCATGCGGAAAACAGATATAATAATTCATTGGAATTTAAAAGTCTTGCGAAAGAATCGAGGGAACCTTCTTTTGATAATTTTGCTTATAAGAGCAATTCTAAGAAAGCAAAAATTTGGAATACTCAGCAACTTTGGTATGCGTTAGAACATGATTATTTACCAGAATGTGTTCCGGATTCTTCCGCAGAAATGGTTTTAAATAATGCCAAAGATATTTTAAGAGAAATTATTAAAAATGATATGACAAAATGTGAAAAAATATTTGCTATTTTTAAATGGTTTGGAGATAATGTCGTATATGATTATCAAGCAAATGTATTTTCTAATAATATGGACGAATATCCAGATGAAATTCCAGCGACTCAAAGAGGTTTTTTTGCCGAAGGGGCCTTAATAGATAAACAAGCGTTATGTAGCGGATATGCAAAGGCGTATTTAATTTTATTAAAATTAGAAGGAATTGAAGCGAAGCATATTTTAGCTAAAGCGAATGAATTTATAGGTAAAAATTCTATAAATTCTGTAAAAGATGGAAATGGATTTTATGGTTCTCATGAGTTTGTTTATATTAAGTTAGATGGCAAATGGTATTATAGTGATCCTGAAAAAAGTTTTGATAATAATCATAATTATATAAAATCTTTCATTTATTGCCTTTTGCCGGTATCTATGATTGAATACTATACTTCGGATATGGTAATAGATAATGTAGAAGAAAGCACCCCATATTTGGATTTTTATAACCAGTTGACATATTGCGATGTAGCGATATTTAATTGTTCAGAGTTATCTTCTATATTAAATCAAGAATCATTCAAAAATAATAGTGTTTCTATTTTTTGTGATGATAAGGAATACAATACAATATTGGAAATTATTGAAAATTCAGGATTGGATTTTGTTGAAATAAAAAAGTATAATGGTACTAAATTATTTGTTGAATTTGTTGTTTATAAATTGGACGAATGATAAAAAAGAGGTAAAGTCATCGTTTTATCACTGGATTTCTATTGAATTTTTGGCTATAATAAAGTAAAGAAAGGGATAGAAATATGGAATATACAAACGGTAACTTTACTTTTATAGAAACAGATATAAAAGATGTTTATATAATCGAACCTAAAAAATACGGAGATAATCGTGGTTATTTTATGGAAACTTATAAAGAATCGGATTTTAATTCTGCCGGATTAAATTATAACTTTGTACAAGATAATCAATCTAAATCAAAAAAAGGAGTTTTAAGGGGCTTACATTTTCAAAAGAAGTATCCTCAAGCCAAGTTGGTTAGATGTATTGATGGGGAAGTATTTGATGTATGTGTGGATCTTAGAAAAGATAGTTTGACATATGGGAAATGGGTTGGTGTAATATTATCTGCTGAAAAAGGAAATATGTTTATGATTCCGAAAGGATTTGCTCATGGTTTTTTAGTGTTAAGTGAAACTGCTACTTTTTGTTATAAATGCGATGAATTATATCACCCAGAAGATGAGGGTGGTATTATGTGGAATGATCCACAAATCAATATAACGTGGCCCGAAGTATCTGAGATTATTCTTTCTGAAAAAGATAAAAAACATCTTACATTAAAGGAATTAAATATTAAATTTGATTGTTGATCATTTTTTATGAATATAAAACCTCTCTTTTTGATATGATAGTATTCTAATTCTTATCAAAAAGAGAGGAATTTTTCTTTTTTACATATGAAATAAATCCATATATTTTTTAAAAAATGTAGATTTAAAATGTGTATAATATTTCCATTTTATTTATAATCTGTTTTTAATTTATTCAATTAAATGATATAATACATTATATGGGGTTGATAAAATGATTATACGGAGTAAAACACCTCTTCGATTAGGTTTGGCAGGAGGAGGAACAGATGTTTCACCTTTTTGTGATTTATATGGTGGTTGTGTATTAAATGTTACGATTAATATGTTTTCCTATTGTACTATAATACCAAAAAAGAATGGGAAAATAAAATTTATTTCTCCCGATAGAGATGTTCAGTTGGAATTTGAATCGACAAAAGAATTGCCAATTAATAATTCTTTGCCACTACATTGTGGTATTTATAATCGTATTGTTAAACAATTTAATAAAGGGAAACCTTTGAGTTTTGAAATGACAACATACAGTGACGCTCCGGCAGGATCGGGATTAGGGACGTCTTCTACAATGGTTGTAACAATTATTAAGGCTTTTCAGGAATGGTTGAATTTGCCATTGGGTGAGTATGATTTGGCAAAATTGGCCTTCGATATAGAGAGAAAGGATTTAAAGTTCAGTGGGGGAAAACAAGATCAGTATGCCGCTACGTTTGGTGGAATGAATTATATGGAATTTTACGAAAATGATCGAGTTATTGTCAATCCGTTAAGATTAAAAAAATGGATTAAGAATGAAATGGAAAATTCATTGGTACTATATTATACTGGAACTTCTCGTGATTCGGGAAAGATTATAGAAGAACAAACGAAATCGACGAAAAATGAAAAGTCATTGGAAGCGATGTTTGAATTAAAAAAACAAACTAATTTAATGAAAGAGTGTATTTTAAAAGCCGATTTTGACGGAGTTGCGGAATGTTTACATCAAAATTGGTTAGCTAAAAAACAAACAGCATCAGTTATATCCAATCCTCAAATTGAAGAAACGTATAATTTTGTTATGGAAAACGGTGGGAAGGCTGCCAAAATATCCGGTGCCGGAGGTGGCGGGTTTATGATGATTTGGTGTGATCCGCAAGAAAGATATAATTTAATTCATGCCTTAAAAAACAGACAAGAAGGGAAAATAAAGATTGTCGATTTTGTAGAATACGGAACACAAGCATGGACAATCTATGATGAAAAAGACAGTGAATTATAGATAATGTGATTATTTAGAGAAAGGATTATCTATGTTTTAGATAATAGATAAGGGAAAACGATGAAACAAACGAGTAAAGAAAAAATCGATATTTTATTAAAAAGATATAAAGAAATTAAAAGTTGCGAAACCGATATTTTAAAATCTTTGGAATGCTTAATTACCGTATTTAAAAATGGTGGAAAATTATTGGTTTGCGGAAATGGTGGTTCGGCGGCAGATTGTGAACATATAGTGGGAGAATTAATGAAAGGGTTCGTCTTACCGAGAAAATTGAATCAAGTGCTGGTAGATAAGATTGGCGATAAAGAATTAACCGATGTTTTACAATACGGATTACCTACGATTTCATTGGTTTCTCATACGGCATTATCAACGGCTTTTTCTAATGATCAATTACCAAGTGCCGTTTTTGCCCAACAAGTTTTAGGGTATGGTAAAGCTGAAGATGCGTTATTATGTATATCCACTTCCGGAAATTCATTGAATTGTGTTTCTGCGGTTAAAGTAGCGAAAGCGTTAAATATGAAAGTTATATCTTTAACGGGAATGAAAGATAGTAAATTGAGTGAATTAAGTGATATAACCATTAAAGTTCCTGCAATACGAACTCATGAAATACAAGAATATCATTTGCCGATTTATCATGCGTTATGTTTGGCTTTGGAAAATGAATTTTTTGGTGATAAATAATGGAAGCGATTATATTGGCAGGTGGTTTTGGGACAAGACTGAAAAGTGTTGTTTCCGATGTTCCTAAACCGATGGCTCCGATTAACGGAAAACCATTTTTGGAATATATGTTAGATGATTTAGTGGAAAATGGATTTAATAGAGTAATTTTGGCTGTTGGATATAAAAAGGAAGTTATAGAAAATCATTTTCATTCTTCATATAAAGGAATGGAAATCGTTTATTCGGTTGAAGAAGAACCATTGGGAACGGGTGGTTGTGTCAAACAGGCTTTAAATTATGCGGAAGAAGATTTCGTTTTTGTGTTAAACGGCGATACGATGTTCAAAATAGATTTCGAAGAATTCGGTAAATGTAATACAATATGTATTGCTTGTAAAAAAATGCTTCATTTCGATAGATATGGAGAAGTAAATATCAAAAACGGAAAAATTCAATCTTTTGCGGAAAAAAAGTTTGTGGAAGAAGGATATATTAACGGAGGTATATATTATTTACCGAAAACGGTTTTTGATTCCTATTCTTTACCTACCAAATTTTCTTTGGAAAAAGATTTTTTTGAAAAATATATTTCCCAATTAAATATTTCTGCTTATTTATCCGAAGCGTATTTTATTGATATAGGAATACCGGAAGATTATATAAAAGCCCAGAAAGATTTCTCTAAAAAAAAGGCTTTATTTTTAGACCGAGATGGAATAGTCAATTTGGATTACGGACATGTATATAAAATAGAAGATTTTAAATTTACGGATTATATCTTCGATTTATGTTATAAATATCAAAATTGGGGATATTATATCTTTATTATCACAAACCAAGCGGGAATAGGAAAAGGGCTATATACGTTAAAAGATTTTGAAATATTGAATGAATATATGTTAAATAAGTTTAAAGAAAACGGTATACAAATAACGAAAGTTTATTATTGTCCACATAGCCCAGAAGAACATTGTGATTGTAGAAAACCGAAACCCAAATTGTTTTTGCAGGCGATAAAAGAGTATAATTTGGATACAGAAAGTTGTGTGGCGATTGGAGATAAGATTAGTGATTTGGAAGCGGCATATTCTGCCGGAATTAAAAAATTGTATTTTAAAAAAACACAATATGAACCGTATCCTGTTTCTTTTACTTATAAGGAGTTATAAAAATGAAAAGAATATTACATATACCCAATTATTATAAACCTCATATTGGCGGAATCGAACAAACTTGTCATGATATTGTAGATGCTTGCGGAAACGAGTATGAACAAAAAGTTATATGTTTCAGTGCCGACAAAAAAACCACCATCGAAAATATTGATGGTGTTGAAGTGGTTAAATGCGGAGTTTGGAAAAAAATACTTTCTCAATCCATATCTTTTTCTTATAAAAAATTGTTAAAGAAAATGATGAGAGAATTCCAACCGGAAATTGTTATTTTTCATTATCCGAATCCGTTTGTTGCCCACTATTTAAAGAAATATTTTAAAAATAAAAATATCAAATGGATTGTTTGGTATCATGCGGATATTATAAAACAAAAAGTGATTCGCTTATTTTTTGAGAATCAAACGAAAAAGGTATTAAAACGGGCAGATAAAATTATAGCGACATCGCCGATTTATAAAGAAACTAGTAAAAACTTAATAAAATTTTCTACTAAAACGCAAGTCATTCCGAGTTGTATTAACGTAAATCGACTTTTGATGACGGAAGAAGATATGGTAGTAAGTGATAAACTAAGACAAAAGTATAAAGATAAAATTGTTGTTTTTGCGTTCGGTAGACATGTTAAATATAAAGGGCTAACCCATTTAATATCCGCTTCTGAATATTTAGACGATACATATCAAATTATAATAGCGGGAGAAGGTCCATTAACTGCCAGTCTTAAACAACAAGCAGAAGCCGATTCGAAAATTGAATTTATCGGTAGAATTAGCGATCAAGAATTGAAAGCCTATTTACAAATGATGGATATATATGCTTTTCCTTCTATAACCAAAAACGAAGCCTTCGGACTAGCATTGGCAGAAGGAATGTATTTTGGTCGTCCGGCAGTTACGTTTACTATTCAAGGCAGTGGAGTAAACTATGTTAGTTTAAATGGATTAACCGGATTGGAAGTAGAAAATTCCAATGATAAGGCATTTGCCGATGCGATTCGTACGCTGGGAGAAAAGAAAGAATTAAGAGAAGAATATGGCATTAATGCTAAAAAAAGAGTAGAAGAGTTATTTTTGTTTGATACTTTTAGTGGGTTGGTTTTGGATTTATTGAAAAAAATATAAAAGGATATTAAGAAACCATTAAGTCTAAATCATATATTTTAAATTTACTATATAATTTTATGGGTAATTCTACATCATAGAATATACCATAATCTTGGTATTCTTTTTGATAGATTTTACTTTGGGTTTCCAATAAAGATATAAGTTGACCTTCTGTATAAGGAATTAAAAAAGAAGAATGGATAGTGGAAGGAGATATTTCTTCCACTATCATTTTTATTAAATCAGGGATATGATATTTGGTTTTGTTGGAAATCATTATATTCTTTTTCCCTACGATTTCCATAGAAGAATTTATTGTTTTATCCCATTTTGTAAATACGAATATAGTAGGGATATCCGTAATACCTAATTGATATAATACATCACAAACCACTTGATATTGTTGTTGAATATGAGAATTGGAAGAATCGATGATATGAAGAATCAAATCGGCATTTTTAACCTCTTGTAAAGTTTGATAAAACGATTCGATTAAATGGTGTGGTAATTTGGATACAAATCCAATCGTGTCTACCAATATAAACGATTTTTTATCATATTCGATTTTTTTATTATAGGTTTGAAGTGTTGCGAAAAGTTGGTCTTTTTCCAACACAGATTTATTTTCAGCATCGGTATATTGTAAAATGGAATTCATTGTGGAAGATTTACCGGCGTTGGTATATCCGACTAAAGCGACAACGGGAATATCGTTTTTCTTTCTTTTTTCAATTTGTGAAAGTTTCATAGCCTTTATTTGTTTTAATTCCTCTTTTATCCGATATATTTCGGCCATTAAATGTCTACGATCCAATTCTTTTTGTGTTTCACCGGCTCCACGAGTGGCTAAAGAACCGCTTGTTCCGCCGATTCGGGACTCTTTTTCTCTTAAAAAAGAAAGGCGAGGTAATAAATATAAATCTTTTGCGAGATTGATTTGTAATTTTGCTTCTTTGGTAGAAGCCCTTTGTTCGAAAATTTTTAAAATCAAGTAACTTCGATCCATAATTTCAATTTCCAAAAAATCCTGTATATTTCTTAATTGCGTTGGGGATAATTCATCATCAAAAATGACAATTTCGATATTATGTGTATGAACAGCAATCCATATTTCATTTAATTTCCCACTTCCAATATACGTTTTGTTATTCGGTTTTTCTATTTTTTGAGTAATTCTATGAATCGGGTGAATTCCTAGAGTTTTTGCCAAATCGGCAAGTTCATCTAAAGAATCCTTCCAATCATATCGATCTTGGCTGGTTATTGTACCGACTAATATAGCGTTCATATAATTTCCTTTCGTATTCTATAAATTTTTAAATTAATATAATATCTTCATCTTATCTCCATTATTCGCTAAAATTATATCATTTTTGTAGAACGAAATCTATAATTATATCCTTTGAAGTGTATTGTTAAAAACGGTTTTGCATATACTAGTTTGTGATTGGAGTGTGGAAAATTATGGAATTAAACACGAGGGCCAAACAAATTATGGATTTAGCCAGAAAATATTCCAATGAACATGGTATATCGACTATGGGAAGCGAATTTTTGATTTTGGCGATGTATGAAACCGAAGATAGTCTTTGTCATTTTTTGTTAAAAGAATATGAAGTAAGTATAGAAGAAGTTCAAGAAAAAACAAACGATATTTTTATATTGAGAAAACAAGAGGGAGAATATAATAAATCATTGGAAACCATTCTCAGTCAAGCCGGTATATTGGCAGGGGATAAATTGATTTCCGAAGAACATATTTTTATGGCTATTTTAATGAATCGAAATACGATTGCCGCATCGATTCTTCAGGAATTGGGATTGGATATTGATGATTTAATACAAGATGTTAAAGAAATCTATGATTTTTCGGCAAACGAAGCGGACGAATTGGGATTTATAAAAAACATTACAAAACTTGCTAAAAACAATGAACTTGCCATGTTTGTGGAACGTAGAAATTATTTGAATCGAATGGATATAATAATGAATCGAAGATTCAAAAATAATCCATTATTGATTGGAAATGCGGGAGTTGGTAAAACTGCTCTTGTTGAAGGATATGCCATGAAAATGGTGAAAGAGAAAAAGGATTTAACGATTCTTTCTTTAAATTTGACTGCGATGTTGGCAGGAACGAGATATAGGGGAGATTTTGAAGAACGGTTTGATAAATTCGTAAAAGAAATAGCGTCTAAAAAGAATGTTGTTATTTTTATTGATGAGATCCATATTATTATGGGAGCGGCTACGACAGAAGGGAATTTAGATGTTGCGAATATGTTAAAACCATTTTTGGCAAGAAGTGATATTAAGGTGATTGGGGCAACTACACTGGAAGAATATCACAAGACCATAGAAAACGATAAGGCACTACAAAGAAGATTTCAGCCGATTTTTATCAGTGAACCGACGATAGAAGAAACAAAAGAGATTTTATTCGGTATTCGCAAAGAATATGAAGAATTTCATAAAGTAACTATTTCGGATGATGTTTTGGATTATTTGATTTTCCAAAGTAATCGAAAGATTTTAAGAAAATATCGTCCTGATAAATGTATTGATATTTTAGATGATGTGATGAGTTCAAATCACATTAGGAATAAAAAAGAAGTACGTGTAGAAGATATAGATAGAGCGATTGAAGGAGCGAACGGAAATGCGACGGAAGAAACGAATTTAAAACTCTATTACCCAAAATTAGATCAATATGCTTGGTTATATAAAATGGATTTATTGGAAGATAAGCCATTATTAAAAATATCTTATGAGGGGAACAATGAAGGATTAAAGAATTTAGAAATAGATATAATGAATATTTTTCATTTGGGAATGGAAAATGTGTTGGAAATCGATTTAAACGGATATAAAGAAAGTGTAATGGTTACTAGTCTTATAGGGGCTCCTCCGGGATATGTGGGGTATGAAGATGAGGGAATGTTATGCAGGCATATTTTGGAATATCCGATGTCCATTTTGATTTTTAAGAATTTTGATAAAGCGTGTGGTATGATTCAGTCGTTTATTTTGAATATGATGTATAAGGGGGATTTTATCGATCAAAGAGGAAGAAATGTTTCTTTGGCGAATACGATATGTATTATTGAAGGATTGTCGACAAAATCCACTGTTGGTTTTGCGAATAAAAATAAAAAAGATGTTTTGTTTGATGAATATATTAAAAATCAAGAAATACGAACGACATTGAATGAAAAATATCAAACGGCATTACGAAAATTGGCGTATGAGGTTTCTTTTGATTTTGATATAAGTGCGGAGAATAAAAAGAATGTGAATTCGTATTTGTATCAATTATTACATGATAAAAAACAAGGAAGTTTCGAAGTAAAAAAAGAACAAATTGAACAAATTCATTCTTAAAAATACCACCGATTTCGGTGGATTTTTATATATGTATGATATAATAGAAAATAAAGTGGTGAATAAGATGGAAGATTTTTTTAAGCGATATGATGTTTGTTTGGATCGATTGGAAGAGGTTGGGTTTAAAAAATATGAAACGTATTATGAATTAATTAAAGATATTGTTAATGGGGATTTTAAACTTATTATTCGAATTTATTTTGATGGGACAGTAGTTTATAAGTTAATAGAAGTTGCGTTCGAGGAAGAATTTCCTTTGGTTCGATTAAATAAGGGAGGAGAATTCTCTATGTTTTTAAAAAGTGAAATAGAGAATGTTTTAACTGAGATTCGCGATAATTGTTTTAAGAAGAGAGTGTTTTTATTGAATCATTCCAATCGTATCGCAAATCAAATAGAATTAAAATATCAAAGCAAACCAGAGTTTTTATGGGAAGAATATGATGGAACAGCGATATTTCGAAATTCTAATTCGGGGAAATGGTTTGGTATTATAATGAATGTCGGAAAAGATAAATTAGAAAAAGGAGCGGATTCGAAAGAGATAGAAATATTGAATGTGAAGGTTTCTTCGGAAACGATGGAAGAGGCTTTGAAGATAAAAGGGTGTTATAAAGGATATCATATGAATAAAAAATATTGGGTGTCTATCGTATTAGACGATTCTCTTTCGGATCAGAGTATTGAAGAGTTTATAAAAGAAAGTTATATGTTTTCTTGTTTAAAAAATAATCATAAAAAGTATAGGTAATGAATTTCATTCTCTATACTTTTTATTTTGTAAATGGTATAATAGGGAAAAGATTTGTCGAGGTAGATTATGATAGAGGTAAAAGATGTATCATTTTCATATAACACAAAAGAACCGGTTTTAGATGCTATTTCTATGTCTATTGCCGACAAGGAATGGATTTCTGTTATTGGGCAAAATGGGAGTGGAAAATCTACACTTGCCAAGTTGTTGGTTGGGCTTATTTTTCCGAAAGAAGGAAGTATAACGTATAACGGGATACCGATTACTGAAAAAACGGTAAATACCATAAGGCATAAAATCGGTATTGTTTTTCAAAATCCGGATAATCAATTTGTTGGGTTTAATGTTCGATATGATGTCGCATTTGGGTTGGAAAATTATCAAGTTCCAAGAGAGAAAATGATACCTTTGATTGAAGAATATACGCGTAAAGTGGATATGCAAAACTATTTAGAAAGAGAACCACAAACTCTTTCCGGTGGACAAAAACAAAGAGTGGCAATCGCCGGCATTTTGGCATTGAATTGTGAAACGATTATTTTAGACGAGGCTACATCTATGTTGGATCCGGAAGGGACAAAAGAGATTATCGAAATGATTCAAACGTTGCATACGAAATATAATAAAACTGTAATTACCATTACGCATGATTTGAATTTGGCTAAATTATCCGATCGTGTAATTGTTTTAAAAGAAGGAAAAATTCTTTCTTCGGGAACACCGGAGGAGATTTTCAAGAATAAAGAACTGATTCGACAAGCAAATTTGGATTTGCCGTTTACCTTAAAGGTTATCGAAGAAATGAGTAAAAAGGATATCTTGGAAAAGGATAAGGAGTTGATGAATGCGTTATGGGAATATCATTTAAGCAAGTAAGTCATTATTATCCGGGAAGAAAGAAAAAAGAATTTACGATTGCGATAGAAGATATAAATTGGAATATAAATGAAAAAAAAGAATTTATTGCCGTTGTTGGTAAAACGGGTAGTGGAAAATCTACGCTTATTCAGCATATCAATGCCTTATTATTGCCTTCTAAAGGAACGGTGGAGATTTTTGATAAAACGATTACTTCGAATAAAAAAAAGAATCCGAGATTGAGAGATATTCGGAAAAGAGTGGGGTTTGTTTTTCAGTTTCCCGAATATCAATTATTTGAAGAAACGGTTTTGAAAGATATTATGTTTGCCCCTAAGAATTTTGGGTTTAAAGAAGCAGAAGCCAAACAAAAGGCAATCGAAATTGCCAAACTTTTAGGCATTGAAAATTTATTGGATCATTCGCCGTTTACTTTGAGCGGAGGACAAATGCGGAAAGTAGCGATTGCGGGGATATTATCGTATGATCCCGATATTTTGGTTTTAGATGAACCGACCAGAGGATTGGATCCGAAGGCGGCAGAAGAAATAATGGAATTATTTTATTCTATTCATAAAAAAACCGATAAAACGATTATTCTTATTTCTCATGATATGAATATTGTTTATCAATATGCCAATCGTGTTGTCGTAATGAATAATGGAAAAATCGCTTATGATGGGGATAAGAAAACGGTGTTTCAAACGAATATATATAAAGAAACACATTTGGAGAAACCGGAAGTTTTAAAATTGATAGATTATTTGAATGATAAGTTTAAATATGGCTTGGACTATAATAATTATACATTGAATGATTTAGTCGAAGAGGTGGTGAAAAGATATGAATAGCATTACCTTTGGACAATATATTCCGGGAAATAGTTGGATTTATCGGTTAGATCCGAGAATGAAGATTATTTTGATGGTTTTAATGATTGTTTTAATTTTTTTAATTCCTAATTTGATGGGAATGGTAATTGCGTTGGGTGTTTTTTTTCTTATTTTTTTATCCACTCGTATTTCTGTTTTCCGAGTGATAAAAGGATTACGACCGATTTTATTTTTGTTGATTTTTACGATATTTTTACAGTTGATTTATACGACGGGAACGGCAGAAACTCTTTTATATTCTTTTCCTATGCAGATAGGATTGTTTCATACGCTTATTATAGTGGGAATGGTTTTGTTTTATTTGTTTACTAAAAAGTATATTCCGCTCCGATTTTTATATTTTTTGGTGTTGATAGCGGGGGTCTTTGTTTTATTATGGTTTGCCCGTTTTGATAGATTTATCTGGAATGATTTTACATTTGATGTATATAGGGAAGGATTAAATAAAGCGGCTTTTGTCTTTATTCGTATTGTTATAATGTTGGGAATCACTTCTTTATTGACGTTTTCAACAATGTTTATGGATATTAATAATGGAATAGAAGCGGTTTTATCTCCGTTAAAGATTATTAAAATTCCGGTAGGCGTGTTTTCTATGATGATTGCGTTAACGCTGCGATTTATTCCGACGTTATTGGACGAAAGTAAAAAAATTATGAATGCCCAAGCCTCTCGGGGATTGGATTTTCAAGAGGGAAATATAAAAGAAAAGATAAATCAAATGATTGCCTTATTAATTCCGATGCTTGTGATTTCTTTTAAAAAGGCAGACGATTTGTCCGATGCGATGGAGGCAAGAGGATATATTATCGGAGAAAAACGGACTAAATTGGACGAATTGAAGTTAAAATGGCGAGATTATGTCTGTTTAGTGGTTATGCTTGGATTCTTCGGTTTGGTGATTTGGAGTAGATTTTATGTTTAGATATATGTGTGTGGTTGCCTATGATGGCAGTAATTATATGGGTTTTCAAATTCAAAAAGAATTGCCGACGATAGAAAAAGAAATAAAAAATGCGGTTTTTCAAATGTTGGGAGTGGAAGTTAAGATTTATCCGTCCGGAAGAACAGATCGTGGTGTTCATGCGGTTCATCAGGTATTTCATTTTGATTTGGATAAAAAAATATCTCCTAAAGGAATAAAGAACGGAATGAATACTTTTCTTCCAAAAGATATATTTATTCGAGAAGTTCATTTGGTTTCGGAAGATTTTCATGCAAGATTTTCTTGCATATCCAAAGAGTATCATTATTTTATTTATACGAAAGAATATAATCCATTTTATCGTAATTATGCCCTTCAATTGCGAGGATTGGATATAGATAAAATGGTAAATGCTATATCGTTATTGGAAGGAACGCATAATTTCAAAGGATTTGCCTCGGCAAGCATTGATAAAAGGAAGGATACCGTTAAGACGATTTATTCGGCTAAAATAATTCGGAAGAATGATTTTTTGGAGATTGTGTTTATTGGGAACGGGTTTTTGAAATATCAAATTCGAAGAATGGTCGGATTGTTGATTGAAATCGGAAGGGGAAAAGAAACGGAAGAAAAAATTAAGGAAGTATTAGAAAAAGGGGATCCGAAAATTTCTCATAAAGTTGCGGACGGGTGTGGATTATATTTATATAATGTGGTATATGGCGAGGAGCGATAGTATGGAGTTTTATCAAGAAGTGGAAAGGTCGATTATCACAACATATAGAGGCAAGATTTGGAGTAAGTTTATAAAGGCTTTAAAAGAATATCGGTTATTGAATCCACAAGATCATATTTGTGTTTTATTGCGTGGAAGCGGAAGTTTTGTTTTGGCGAAGTTGTTTCAGGAGTTGGAACGGCATTCTGATTTTCCTTTTGAAGTGGATTTTGTAGGAATAAACCGAGAGTCTGTAAAAAAGAATGTGGAACTTTTAAAGATTCCTGTATGTGAGTTTATAGAAGAAGGAAACATTCAATCTTGGCTAAAAAACCAGTCGATCCATATTATGGTGGAAGATAAAAATTATGACGATGTTATAGAAACGACGATGATGAATGTACTATTCAATGGCGAATTTAAAACGATACTTCCCCAAAAAGAGATAGAGGATATTATATATATACAACCATTGTATTTGGTTAGGGAACGAGATATAACGGCTTGGAAGAATTATAATCATTTGTTGTTTGAAGAAAATCCAAAAGAAGAAATTCAACTTCAAACAAAGAAATGGATTCATGATTTATTATCTTATAATTCGGCAGTGGAGAAGAATATATTTATAAGTACTTCAAATGTGTATATACAAAAGGTATTGGGGTATAAAAAAGATGGGGAAAAGGTATTGTTTTTAGATAATTATGAAAAGGAATAAAAATAACGACAAAGCGAACGATACCGAACGATAAAGCGGTCGATACCGGGCGATACCGAACGATAAAGCGGTCGATACCGGGCGATACCGAACGATAAAGCGAACGATACCGGGCGATACCGAACGATAATAGAGGAAAATACTAGTAAATTTAAGATATGAACCACTTCATTGATAGGAATATCAAATAAGAGAGGTGGTTTTCTTTTTTATAGTTTGAAAGAATAATTTATATTTTCAATATTCTTCTTTATCGTGGGAATATTTTATAGTATAATAAATCATAGAAATGAATCGGAGATTACAACTATGGATATGAAAAATTTTATTACTTTCGAAGGTGGAGAATGTAGTGGAAAAACTACAGTGATTGCCAAAATTTGTGAGAAGTTTGAGGAATTGCATATTCCGTATATTACGACT
Organism: uncultured Anaeroplasma sp.; assembly: GCA_947592005.1. Classification (GTDB taxonomy): domain Bacteria; phylum Bacillota_I; class Bacilli_A; order Acholeplasmatales; family Anaeroplasmataceae; genus Anaeroplasma. Next base: position 11,599 of record CANQDJ010000002.1, on the reverse strand, counting down.
AGGGAACCGGGAGGAATACGGATTGCCGAAGATATTCGAAATATTATTTTAAATGTAAAAAATACGGATATGACTCCACAATGTGAAGCGTTGTTGTATGCGGCAAGTCGTATGCAACATTTATCTCAAAGAGTGTTACCTGCTATTGCGGAGGGAAAAATTGTATTGTGCGATCGGTTTTTGGATTCTTCTTTGGCATATCAAGGATATGCGAGAGGATTAGGAATGGAAAATGTTTTGACTGCCAATGCGTTTGCGTTAGAATATTTACCGGGATTAACGTTATTTATCGATGTTCTTCCGGAAGTGGCTTTAAAACGGTTGGAAGGAAGAGGAAAAAGTGATCGATTGGATTTGGAAAAGAAGGAATTTCATAATAAAGTTTATCAGGGATATCAAGAAGTTATGAAGTTGTATCCAAAGCGAGTGGTAAGAATAGATGGGAATCAACCTTTAGAGAAAGTAATCGAGGATTGTTTAAAAGTTGTGTTGGAATATATTAAGAAATAAAGAGGGTATATTTTGGACGTAAAAACTGCCGTTAGAAATCAAATTCGGATTTTTAACATTTTGAAACAAGCAAAATTAAATAATCGATTATCCCACGCTTATTTATTTTATGGAGAAGAAGGCGTGGGTAAAAAAGAAATGGCTTACGCATTGGCTTGTCTTTTATATTGTCCCAATAATGGCTGTTTGGAGTGCGAAGTATGTCAAACGATTTTAGAAGGGAAACATTTGAATGTGGAATATATTGGTGTAGAACAATCCAAAACGATGATTTCAAAAGAACAAATTGCGTCCTTACAAGAAGAGTTTTCCAAAACGTCTTTGATAGAAGGAAGCAGAGTATATATTATAGATGGAATCGATACGGCTTCCGTTGCCGCTCAAAATAGTTTATTGAAATTTATTGAAGATCCGATTAATTCTGCTCAAACCATAGGTATTTTTTTAGCCAAAGATACTTCGAATGTCGTTCCGACGATTTTATCTAGGTGTGCCCTTCAATATTTTGATGCGTATCCTCTGGAAAAGCGGGTAGAACAAGTAATGGAACAGAATATAGAATTGTTAGATGCTATATTAAGTTGTTGTTTGACGAATAATGTTTTGGAAGCGAAAGAGATAGCGGAAGACAGTGAATTTATTAGAGAAAAGGAATTGTTTTTAAAGTTTATTGATCTTCGTAATTCAAAAGAGGCTGTTTTATTTTATTTGGATAATGTTGCGTTTTTCGATTCGGAACGAAAGATATCTGTTTTATTGAAGTGGACTTTGCTTTTTTTAGAGGATACAAATCGTGTTTTAGATAGTAAGGATAGTTTGATTTTACAACCTTTATATGATAAAATTAAAATGTATAGTGTGGACTTTAAGACTAAAATTAAAGATAAAATCCATTTGATTTTAAATTTATTTCAAAAATTACAATATAATGTAATTGTGAAAAATGTATTTCACGAGTTGATTGTGAATTGGATATAGGTTGGTGGTAAAATGAAGGCAATACGAGTTCAATTTAAGCCTTTGGGAAAACGATATTATTTCGGAACGGCAGGATTGGAAGTAAAAGACGGGAGTTCAGTTATCGTAAATACGATTCGAGGGATAGAACTTGGGTTTTGTGTTGGCGATGTTTTTGAATTAAAAACAGAGGATTTGACTTCGGAATTAAAAGATATTGTTCGATTGGCTACTTTGGAAGATTGTAAAACGTATGAAAAGAATAAAACGGAAGAGCCGAATATTATTGCTAAAACGAAGTTTTATGCGAAGAAAAATGCGTTGGAAATGAAAATTTTGGAAGCGGAATATACGCTGGATAAATCTAAATTGATTATTTATTTTGAAGCGGAAGGAAGAGTGGATTTTCGAGAATTGGTAAAAGATTTGGCGGAAGAATTTCATACAAGAATCGAATTACGGCAAGTAGGTTCTCGAGATGGTGCGAAGGTGTTTGGCGGTATAGGGCCTTGTGGGTTGATTGTTTGTTGTCAAACGTTTATTACGCAATTCGATAATGTTTCCGTTAAAATGGCGAAGAATCAAAATTTATCTTTGAATCCGGTAAAAATAAGTGGAAATTGTGGTAAGTTATTATGTTGTATTAATTATGAAAACGATGTTTATACGGAGTTTAGAAAATACGCTCCGGACGTAGGAGATATTGTTGAAACGGAAGATGGGCCGGCTAAGGTATTGGCTTGTGATGTATTGAATCGAAATCTTAAAGTAAAATATGTGAACGAGGAAAATAAATTCGGGTATTTGAAGTTAGACGATGTAAAGTTTGTTCCGTCTATGAATAAGAACAAGCCGGTGGAAGAGGAAATCGACGATGCCGATAGTTTGCAATGAATTATTGGCAAAAGAAGGAATCCGAATTTATCAAGATACGGACGGATTTAATTTTTCTTTGGATTCGATATTGTTGGCGGATTTTGCAGGTATAACGGCTCGAACAAAGAAGATTTGTGATTTATGTTGCGGAAACGCACCAATTCCGTTGTATTTGTCTTTACGAACCAAAGCGAAGATTATCGGTGTAGAAGTTCAAAAACATTCTTTTGATTTGGCGGTAATGTCTATTAAAGAGAATGGATTGGAAGATCGGATTCAAATGATATGTAAGAATTTAAAGAACATTCATAAAGAAATCGGACATTCTTTTGATTTAGTAACTTGTAATCCGCCGTTCTTTCCTTTGGGAAAACATCAGATTAATCCGAATGATGCAAAAGCGATAGCCAGACATGAGATTTTGGCAAGTTTGGAAGATATTGTATGTGAGGCGTCGGGATTGTTGAATCCGAAAGGGCGGTTTGCGTTGGTTCATCGTCCGCAACGATTGTTGGAAATTTTAGAGTTGTTTCGAAAATATCATATTGAACCAAAACGGTTACAGTTTGTTTATCCTAAGCCGAATAAGGAATGTAATCATATTTTAATCGAAGGAATTAAAGATGGCAGTAAAACCGGTTTGCGTGTTTTGCCTCCGTTGTATGTATATACGGAGGAAGATAAATGGACGGATCGGATTTTAAAAATATATAATAATGAAAGGGAGTAAAGGGATATGTTTTTAAGTTTATTAAACAAAAAAGAAATGTTGAAGTTTTTGGATTTGGCAATCTATATGGTTGACATTGACGGAGAACCCAATGATGTGGAAAAACGGATTTTGACAAAAATGATTGCTGAATTGGACGCTGTAAGAGAAGAATATTCTTTTCGTTTGACAGATACGATTGAAAATACAATTACTTTTTTCCAAAATTCGAATCAAGTTGTAAAAAATGTGGTTTATTTGAATTTGGTTACGATTTCTATGGAAGATGATTTGTATAATACTTCGGAGTTATTGTTCTTAGAGGAAATTCAAAAGAAATTCGAAATTTCGGCAGAGAAGAGAAGAGAATTGATTTCGATTGTTTATGCTGAAAGAGATTTAAGAGAAAAGGCTATTCGTATTATTAAAAACTAATGAGAATACGAAGTTTTAATCAAGACGGCGGTATTTTATATTTGGTTGCGACACCGATAGGGAATTTGGAAGATATGACGTATCGGGCGGTAAATATTTTAAAAACCGTTGATAAAATTTATGCGGAAGATACAAGAAATTCTATTATTCTTTTACATAAGTATGAAATACATACCTTATTGGAAAGTTATCATGAATTTAATGAAGAACTTAAAACCGAACAAATTATAAATGAATTACTATCCGGAAAGAAAATCGCTGTAATTTCCGATGCGGGGTTGCCGGTTATTTCCGATCCGGGGTATAAAATTGTCAAATCGGCGGTAGAACATCATATTGCGGTTTCTACTATTCCCGGAGCATCTGCCGGTATCAGTGCGTTGATTGCTTCCGGTTTTCCGGTGATGCCTTATCAATTTTATGGATTTTTGAACAGCAAACAATCCAAACGAATCGAGGAATTGAAGGAATTGAAATATTATCCGCATACGTTGGTTTTTTATGAAGCCCCACACCGTATTTTTGAAACGTTGAATGATATGTTGGTGGTTTTGGGAAATCGAAATGTTTGTATAGCGAGAGAGTTGACGAAAACGTATGAGGAATTTATTCGGGGAACGATAGAAGAGGTATTGAAAATCGATTCGATAAAAGGCGAAATGGTTTTGTTGGTAGAAGGATATAAAGAACAAGGCAAAGATTCCGTAAATCCGATAGAACAGATTGAAGAATTTTTATCTTTGGGGTATAAGCCGAATGAAGCGATTAAGGAAACCGCAAGGCTATGTAACAAGGATAGAAAAGAGTTATATAAAGAATATATTAAGTATAAAAATAAGGAGTAAGATAGTATGGATTACTGTTTGGAGTATCAGTATCTGAATGATGAGAATCATCTTTTTAAAGAAATTTCTTACGATGAATTGATTCATTTGTTAGATGGTTTTGAAACAGGATTGGTTTATATTGGCGGGCCATGGTGTCCAAATTGTCAGGCAATAATAGATAAAGTGAATGAATTAGGAAAAAAACAGGGCTTAGATGTCATTTATAATTATGACACTCGATTTGAAAATATTTTTAAAGAAGTAGACGATTTGCGAAGATGCGGAACGTTGGAGGTTAAATTAAAATATTATGCGTTGGTAGAGAAAATTAAGTTTAAATCTCCTGAATTGGTTGTTGATACGTTGATTCCTAAGATTCATATTCCTTTTTTTATCGCGATTAAGAATGGAAGTTGTGTGGGATATTATTCCATTGAATTGATTCGGGAAAAAGACGGAACACTTCATTTGGAGAATGAGGAAACGGATAGAGCCAAAGAATTGGAAGATAATTTGATTTTGTTGATGAGCAAGTTGAAAGAAGAGAAAAGATTATAAGAATGGGAATGCCTTTGTAGACGATGTCGTATGAAGGTATTTTTATATAAGAGTATGTTGTATTGAATTGATTATTTAATAGTTATTTGCTATAATGGGTTAGAATTATAAGGAGATGGTTTTATGAAGAAATTCTATTTGACAACGGCAATTGCATATACATCATCTAAACCACATATCGGGAATGTATATGAAGCGATTTTGGCAGATAGTATTGTGCGGTATAAGAAAAAGGACGGATTTGATACGTATTTTCAAACGGGAACGGACGAGCATGGTCAAAAGATTCAACAAAAGGCGGAATCTCTTGGGATAACTCCGAAAGAATTGGTTGATCAAGTTTCCGGAGAAATTAAAAAAACATATAAGTTAATGAATGTCGAGTATGATCATTTTATTCGCACAACCGATAAACCACATGAGATAGAAGTACAAAAGGCATTTGAAAAGTTGTATAAAAAGGGCGATATTTATAAGGGAATGTACGAAGGGCATTATTGTGTGGCGTGTGAATCGTATTTTACCGAAAAAGATTTAGTGAATGGGTGTTGTCCGGATTGCGGTGCGAAGGTGCAACTTACGAAAGAAGAATGTTATTTTTTAAGATTGGAACCGTATCAAAAACGGCTTTTGGAATATATAGATTCCAATCCCGAATTTATTCAACCGGAATCAAGAAAAAATGAAATGATAAATAACTTTTTATCTAAACCCCTTCCCGATTTATGTGTTTCTCGTACATCATATACATGGGGAATTCCCGTATCATTTGATCCGAAGCACGTTATCTATGTTTGGATTGATGCGTTAATGAATTATATTACCGGTATAGATTATCATATGGAAGAATCCGGAGAAAACTATAATAAATATTGGCCGGCAGATGTTCATTTGATAGGAAAAGATATTTTACGATTCCATACCATTTATTGGCCGATTATGTTAATGGCATTGGATTTACCTTTGCCGAAACAAGTATTTGGGCACCCATGGATTTTAATGAATCATGGAAAGATGAGTAAGAGTAAAGGGAATGTCATTTATGCCGATGATTTGGTAGAGTTATTCGGTGTAGATGCGGTAAGGTATTATGTGTTGCACGAAATACCTTTTGCTCAAGATGGAAATATAACGTATGAATTGGTTTGTGAAAAATCCAATTCGGATTTGGCGAATACATATGGGAATTTGGTTAATCGAACTTTGGCGATGGTAAAGAAGTATTTTAAGGAAGAACCGATTGTTCAAAATGAATCTACGGAGTTTGATTCCGCTTTACAAAATCTTGCGGGAGAAACGGTTAAGAATTACAAAGAAAGTATGGATCGGTTTAAAGTTTCGGAAGGTATTGAAGCGGTTATGAAATTATTGCGTGCTTCCAATAAGTATATTGATGATACGGCACCTTGGGTGTTGGCAAAAGAGGAAGCGAAGAAAAACGTTTTAATGAATGTTTTATATCATTTATTGGAAATGATTCGAATAAGTGCGATTTTATTAGAACCTATTATGCCACAGACTTCGGTAAAAGTTTATAATGGTTTGAATACGGAATGCACGGATTTTACGGATTTGTCTTTCGGTAAACATAAGTCTTATTCGGTTTGTGGGTGTGAGGTTTTATTTAAGCGTTTAGATGTAGAAGAAGTAATGAAAATAGTAGAACAAAAAGAAAATAAGCCGATTAAGGAACATAAACCTTTGATTGATATTACCGATTTTGATAAGTTGGATTTGGTGGTTGGTAAGATTGTTGAGGCAGATTATCACCCTAAAGCGGATAAACTTTTGGTGTTTAAAGTGGATTTGCAAGATGAACAACGACAGATTGTATCCGGTATTGCGAAGCAGTATAATCCGAAAGATTTAATCGGGTATAAGGTTATTGTTGTTCGTAATTTAAAACCGATTGTTTTGCGGGGGATTGAGTCGTATGGTATGTTGTTGTGCGCAAGTAATGAAAATGGAGAAAATCTTGAATTGATTCAAATTCAAAAGGCAGATATCGGAGATAGTGTAAGATAATATGGATACTGCAGTAAAAGAAGAAAAGAAAATCCCTTTTCTAAAGAAAAAAGGAGTAGACATTGTTTTTCGGATTTCTATCGTTATTTTGAGTGCGTCTATTTATTCATTATCGATTGTTTGGTTTTTGGAACCTGCCGGTTTGGTAGGTATTGGATTATCCGGAGTGGGACAGATATTGAATCGGTTGTTCTTATTAGCGGATATTGAAATTCCAATCGGTGTATTTACTTTGATTTTAAATGTTCCGTTATGTATATACGGATTTATGAAAGTTTCTCCTAAGTTTGTGTTATATACGATATTATCTGTGGCCGTTCAATCGCTGTTTTTAATGGGTTGGGTACCGGATATTGATTTGGGTATCGATCCGGAACAAGATAAGTTATTTTTGGCGATTATCGCAGGGTTGTTTTGCGGTGTCGGTGTCGGAATTGCGTTAAGATACGGAACATCTACCGGTGGAATAGATATTTTAGCACAAGCGTTTAATTTAAGAAAGAATGTTTCTATCGGTATATTTTCGACGATTTTTAATATAGCACTTGCGGTCATTGCCGGAGGCTTTATGCAGGGGAATTGGGCAAATACGTTGTACACGTTTATTTTTATTATCATTTTAAATGTTTTGGTGGATAAGATTCATACGGCTTATAATTTCTTGCGAATAGAGATTATAACGGATAAAGCGGAAGAGGTGTCTGATGCCCTTATTAAACAGATTAATCGAGGTTGTTCGATTGTAGATATTAAGGGGGCTTATACACATCAAAATAAATTCGATGTGTTTATGGTCGTTTCTTCTTATGAATTGGAACATGCTAAAAAGGTGGTATATGAGGTAGATTCTCATGCGTTTATTATGGTTTTACCTGTAAAGAGAATTATCGGTATGTTCTTTAGAAGAACGATTATTTAAGATACTATTTAAATGGAAAAGATATACGTTCAAGTATGTCTTTTTTTGTTGATTTAATTGTGTTATTATTTGATATAATTTGACAAATATGGTATTATATTTACAATCTCGGTTTCGACAGTTATAAAGTATAAAAAGGAACAAAAAAGGCTTAACTAAAGCATTTTGTTCCTTTTACATTATAAAAAAATGTGGTATATTTTTACGTATTATAATGTCTTTTTAATTCTTTATGTTGGTAATATTTTTTAAGATTTATTTTACATATGTCACCAAGAGCATTTAATACGGATCCACCCTTGTAAGAATCTGTCTTGAACATTTACAACATTTAAATTTTTTAAAGTATTGATGATTTTATTTGAGATAAAGATATATTTTTAACTAGAATCATTAAATATTTGGCTTTTTTAAAATAGGCCACTTTTCATGGAATTATATAACACCTCAATTTGGGATTAACCCATAAAATGGGGTGTTAAATCTTCAATTTAAAGATAACTGATGGTATAGAAAGAGTTGTTATATATGGGAAAAAATCAAAATATAACTATTAAGAAATTATCTTAAGATAACTATAACAAATATATGTTGTGAATATGACATCTAGCATTTTTTACAAAAATTGGGTATAATAAAAACGAGGTGTTGTAAATGGTAAAAATAATAACCGATTCTACCAATGATTTAAGTAAGGAAATAATTGAAAGATTGGATATTGAGGTTATTCCTCTTTCTGTTAATTTTTCCGATTCTTCTTATTTAGATGGTGTAGATATAACGACAGAACGTTTATATGAATTGGTAAATGAAAAAGGAGAACTTCCCAAAACAGCGGCGATTCCTGTGTCTACTTTTGAAGAAGTATTTAAAAAATATATAGATTTGGGGTATGAAATTATTTTTACGGGTATATCCAAACAAATGAGTCGGACGTATGAAAATGCGATTTTGGCGGCAAAGGAGATACAAGAAGATAAGATTTTTATTGTTGATTCTATGAATTTATCGACAGGAATAGGACTTCTTTTGTTGAAGGCTTGTAAATATAGAGATGAGGGAGTAGACGCGAAAGAAATTGCTAAACGCTTGACGGAAGATTCGAAAAGGGTTTTATCACAGTTTGCCATCGAGAAAATGGATTATTTGTATAAGGGTGGAAGGTGTTCCGGTATGGCTAAATTATTTGGAACGCTATTAAAAATAAAACCGATTATCGCTGTAAGAGATGGTAAAATGCACGTTCAAAAGAAACCGATTGGTAAAATGAAGATTGCGTTAGATAGTATGATTAAACAAATTATAGAAGATAAACCAAGATTGGATTTGGATCATATATTGATTACGCATTCTTTGGCTTTTGATTATTGTGAGTATATTTATAATATTTTAAAGAAAGAATTTGAAGGAGTAGATATTATTTGTACGGTAGCGGGGTGTGTAATATCTTCTCATTGTGGTAAGGGTACAATCGGTATTTTATATATGGTAAAAGAGGAATAAAATATAGAGGTTGTGAAAAACCTAACTTTTAAAAAGAAAGGGTTCACAGCCTCTTATATTTTTAACAAGGAATTATAATTTGTATGATAAAATCGGAATCGATTGGGGTAATGTCGATTTTTCCTTTATGGTTGTGGATGATTTCTTTGATTATTTTTAATCCGAAACCATGATAAGGAGATTTCTTTTTTTCTTTTGGTGAATAGGAAGTTGTGTTTTTGATTTGGATTTGTAATTCTTGATTTTCTTGATAAATATCCAAATGTATTTTTTTTATATCGGCAGAACTGCTTGCGTGAATGGCGTTATCCAATAAATTGGTAAAGAGAGAGATAATTTCGGAATTGGATAAAGGAATTTCTTCTTTAATATGAACATCTATGGTTGTTTCAATTTGTAAAGATTTGGCGTAATGTATTTTATTTACTAAAATCGCATTTAATAGTTCGTTATCTGTATAATAGATATCATCGGTATCGTGAAGTTTTTTGGTTAAATCTTCGGCGATTTCTTCGGATATGGTGTTTTTATATGTTTTAAGTGTTTCTATCATATTGGTGATATCGTGGCGGATTTTAAATAATTTATTTTGTTTTTCGATATATAAATCTTTAAATTGATTAACGAGAATTTGTTCTTTATATTCGTTGATGGTTTGGACTTTTTTCAGAGTTAGTTTTTGAAGTATCATACATAAGCCCAAAGAAAGAAGAAAGAGAATAATCAATAAGCAATTAAAAAAGATTAATGAAGAGTAGTATTTTTGATTTATAAATACTATATCAATCAATTTATAGTTTATAATAAAGAATGTTAAAATTTCTACGAAGGATATTAAAAGATAAAGAAGTAAAAAGGCGTTGGTTTCTTTTTCTTTTTTGAATTTTTTGAAAAAATAATATAAAGAAAACACACATATTGTAAAAAAGATTTCCAACACGTAAAGATAAGAAGTAAAATAATAATAGGTGTTTTGGAAAACCTCTTCCCAAGAAAGAGAGAATATGTTCATAATTAAGAATTTGGATAGGTAATCTAAAAGAATTGGGGTTAGAATAAAAAAGAAACTTCTTTTATCTTTTGTTGTAAATCCGAGTCCGAAAAGGACGCAGGAGAAAATAAAAGATATAGGAAGAATCCATTGAAAGCTGATACAAAGATTAGTAAATAAATAGCCTAAGATAAAAAAGATGATGAATAAAAGAAGAGATTTCTTATTTTTTAAGAAACCGAAAACAAATAGATATAAAAGAATTAAAAATAGGTAATACAGGCTAGTCATTAAAATAATCATCTTTAAAAGCGTCCTTATATTTCGGAGTCATATATAATATAATCTCGTTTGAATTTTTGTTTTTATCGTCTTCTCTGAGTTCTGTTTTTTTCAAAGTTATTTTATATCCTTCTATTTTTTTTATAAAAATTGGATTGATGATATAACTTTGACTGATTCTTTTAAATGGAGGAACGATTTGTTTTTCTATTTCATTTAATTTAGAATAAAATATATCGGATTCTTTCCCTGTGGTGACAATTTTTATTTTTCGACCAAGAGATTCGAAGTAGATAATTTTATCCATAGGTATAGAAAGTTCTCTTTTACTTTTTTTATAAATAAATAAAGAATGTGTTAATTGGGCAGAAGCCACTTGAATCGCTTTTTGCAGTTTATCTTTATCAAATGGTTTTTCTAAAAAATAAATATGCCTTGCGTCATATACATCGAAGGTGTTTTTCGGTTGCCCACTGAAAAATATAATAGGAATATTCGGGAATTTTTCTAAGATTTCATTGGCGACGTCAATTCCGCTTTCTTTTGGCATAAAAATGTCGATGAATAGGATTGTTTTATTTTTGATTTTAACTTCTCTTTTGAAATTTTCCGGATCGGTATAGGTACGGATTTCATAATCTTTTTGTATAGACAAGAGTTCAGTTGTTAAATTGGCTAAAGCGTCTACATTATCGTCCAATATTAAAAATTCCATTTCTGGCACCTTCTTTATTATATCATATTATTTATATTATACTCTAAAAAAAATGGTTTTTTATAATATAATATTACAAAAAAAGCAGATTTTTTTACAATGAACGACATTTTTTTGTTTAATAGTGTATAATTTATGTAAGTGAAAAACAAGGGGGATAATGAAATGAAAAAAATAATTGTATTGATTTTTTCTATTTTTATTTTATTTTTATCCGGGTTTTCGACACTTGTATGGCCAATATTATGGTAATTTTAAGGATTTTATATACTACGTATATAATTTCCTTTAT
>CANQDJ010000001.1 GCA_947592005.1 uncultured Anaeroplasma sp. | reverse complement strand
TAGTATTAGGTATTTCTATACTTGTTTCTTCTTCCCAGTCATTATCTTTCTTTAAATAGAAATGATTTGCATATTCCATTGGTATAGAATATAAATTACTAAAACTTATCTTGCACCAATTTTCTATCGTTCCACCATAATATACTTTGTCTAAATTGTTACAATGTCCGAAAGCATAATCTCCTATACTTGTTACGCTATCTGGTATTGTTACACTTGTTAAATTGCTACAACCATAGAAAGCATCTTCTCCTATACTTGTGACTGGTAAATTATTATATGTTCTTGGTATTATTATCTCTTTTAAAGTTTCCGTTAAACCACTAACTTCATACCCTACAATTACGCCGTTTTCTTTAATTGCGGTGAATAATAATTCCTCTGTTGCTTCTTGTTGAGTTTCATTTGTATCTTCATTATTATCATTCTCATTGGTATTATTGTTTTGATTATTGTTATCACTATTATTATTACTTGGCTCTTGTGTACTCGGTGTGGAAACACTCGGAGTTTCTGCCTTATTTTTCTTTTTACAAGAAGTAAGTCCTACTAACAATAAAGTAAAAACCATAATAGTCATTAATACTATAAATCTTTTCTTCATTCTTATTACCTCCTATGTGAAAGAATTGATTTTAAAGAAATATGCGCAAATTTAATTTAATTTTTTTCATTAAAAATACGCTATACTCCTATTCATTTTTCTATTTTAATTCTATAAAAATAAGATTGCAATAGGGTTGTAAAAAACAACCAAATTGATGTAAAAAACAACATAAAAAGGCTCTAAGAATAGTTCTTAGAATCCTTATCTCTACCACTCTGCAATGTTACCACTACCATCATGATGCCAATACTTATACTCTTCATTCATAGGCATAACCTCACTATAATAATATATAGTAGCACTTGTTAATTTTGTATTATATGAACTTATTTTTATAGAATCCCAATTTTCTTTTGTTCCGTTGTAATATACTTTATCCAAACTATCACAACTTTCGAAAACAGCCACTTCTATACTTCTTACACCATTGGAAATTTCTATACTCCTTAGATTATCACAATCAGAAAAGGCAAACTTCCCTATACTTGTTACATTATTTGGTATCGTGATAGTTTCTAATGTTTCACAATTTGAAAAAGCCCAATTCCCTATATTTGTTACACTATCTGGTATTATTATTTTCTTTAAATTACAACAATCAGAAAAGGCATAATCTCCTATACTCTCTACACTATTTGGTATAGTTATAGAAGTTACATTATTAAATCCATAGAATTGATAATCTCCTATTACATCTATACTATTTTTTATTTCTATACTTGTTACTTCTTCCCAATTACTATCTTTCTTTAAATAGAAATGCTTCGCATAATACATTGGATTGGTAGCCACATTATTATAACTTATCTTGCACCAATCTTCTATTGTTCCACCATAATATACATTATCTAACTTAGTACACCCATCGAAAGCACGTGATCCTATCGTTATTACACTGCTTGATATTGTTACACTCATTAAACTGCTACAATAAGAGAATGCACTACTTTCGATACTTTCTCCACTATTAATTACTACTTCTTTTAACTTACTTTTCGGAATAGATGAAATTGCGGTTGTCGGTATATTCGCATACTCTATCAAACAACCATTGAATGCATCTTTTCCTATAGTTGTTTCATTGTTTAAAATTGTAATTCTTGTTAAATTCTTACAGTCGGAGAAGGCAGATTCTTCTATGCTTATTACCGGCAAATTATTATATGTTCTTGGCAGTATTATTTCTTTTAAAGTTTCATTCTTTAATCCACATACTTTATACCCTACAATCTCATTATTTTTTTTCATTTCCTTAAATATTAAATCTTCCATACTCCCTTTTTCTTGACTTTCGTTACTATTACTTGGCTCTTGTGTACTCGGTGTTACAGTATTAGGAGTTTCTATATTATTTTTCTTTTTACAAGAATTAAGACCTATCAACATCATAATAGTCATTAATACTACAAATCTTTTTTTCATTCTTATTACCTCCTATGTGAAAGAATTGATTTTATAGAAGTATTTGTAAACTTTTATTTTCAATGAAATTATAATTCTTATATAAAATAAATTCTATATTTTAGGTTTTATGTACCTATTAAATTTCTATTATTTTGTATAAAATTCTATTTTATTTCTTTTTCTTATTTTTTCATTAAAAATATATTCTTTTCTTATTCATTTTCCTATTTTAATTCTATAAAAATAAGATTGCAATAGAGTTGTAAAAAACAACTAAAGTGATGTAAAAAACAACATAAAAAAAAGGACTCTAAGATTTCTCTCAGAGTCCTTATAACTACCACACTACAACATTACCATTTTCGTTATAATGCCAATAATTATAAACATAATCGCCTGGTATAGCACTGCTATAATAATATCTTTTAGCAGATATTAATCTTGAATTGATTGTACCTATTTTTATAGATTCCCAGTCATTTTTTACACCATTATAATATACTTTGGATAAATTACTGCAACCATTGAAAGCAGAATCTCCTATACTTGTTATACTAATTGGTATCATAATTCTTTGTAAACTACTACAACCACTGAAGGCATAACTTTCAATACTTGTTTCATCTGTTATAATAACTTCTTTTAGTGCAGTTGGAATATATTCAAAATTATATACAGGAGAACTTGCCCCAAAAATATATCCGAAATGAGTTTTATCCGATCCATTTCCAACAAATGGGACTGTTATACTTCTTAAATTATTACACTTATAGAAAGCACCATTCCCTATTCCTGTTACACCAGCAGGGACTACAACTTCTTTTAAATTTTTATTTTCAGAGAAAGCATAATCGTTTATTTCATAATTATTACCTTCTAAATCATTTGGTAAGGTTATTTCGGTTTCTTCCCCTTTATAAGATATCAAATAATATTTACCATCTAATACTATATACTCATATAATCCATCTTGAGTTGTCTTAATTATACTTGGTTCTTCTTGTGTATGTATCACTTTAGCATATTTTGCGATATTCGAACCGATAACTATTTCATAATCGGAATTATTATTTATTTCTACTAATTTATAACAACCGGTGAATGCATTGTTTTCTATACTTGTTACACTGCTTGGAATAGTAATAGAAGTTATATTATTGAATCCATAGAATTGATAATCTTCTATTTTCTCTATACCATTTGGAATTTTTAAACTTATTACTTCTTCCCAATTATTATCGTTATTTAAATAGAAATGTTCTGCATAATTCATTGGAGTGGAAGTAGCACTATAAAAACTTATTTTGCACCAATCTTCCATTGTTCCTTCATAATATACTTTAGATAACTTACTACAGTTATCAAAAGCATTTTCTCCAATGCTTTTTACACTATTCGGAATGGTTATACTTGTTAAACCACTACAACCAAAGAAAGTATAATCATTGATATTCGTGATACTATTCGGAATGGTTATGTTTGCCAAACTGATACAACCATTAAAAGCGTTGTTTTCTATCGTTATTACACTATTTGGTATGGTTAAAGTTGTTAAACCCATACAATCGGCAAAAGCAAATTCTCTTATGCTTTCCACACCATTCGAAATTGTTACATTTTCTAAATTACTACAGCCATAAAAAGTATAACTATTTATTTCCGTTACACTTTCTGGAATTGTAATGCTTGTTAAGCGGATACAATTGAAGAAGGCAGTTTCACCTATACTTTTTACACTATTGGGAATAGTTATAGTTGTTAAATTTTTACAACCAAAGAAAACAGAATTACCAATATTTGTTATACTATCCGGAAGAGTTATAGTTGTTAGATTGGTACAACCAGAGAAAGTATAATCATCAATACTTGCTACACCTGTCCCGATTGTTACATTCATTAAACTGCTGCAATCTTCAAAAGCATTTTCTCCTATGCTTGTTACACTGTCAGGAATAGTTATAGTTGCTAATTTTTGGCAATTAAAGAAGGCAGATTTTTCTATGCTTATTACCCCGTCCGAAATTACAACGTTTCCTAAGTTAGTACAATCGGCAAAAGCATTTTCTCCTATACTTGTCACATTTTTCGGAATTTCAATGCTTGTTAAATTGCTACAACCAGAGAAGGTAGCATAATTGATACTTGTCACCTTTTCCGGAATTTCAATGCTTGTTAAATTGCTACAACCTGCAAATGCCCATTCTCCGATGCTTGTTACATTGGCTCCGATTTTCACGCTCGATAAAAATTTACTATTTTGAAAAGCAGAAACCCCTATAGTTGTTACATTTTCACCAACTTCTACCGTTGACAAAATTGCACAATTAGAAAAAGAATATTTTCCTAAACTTGTTACACTATTTGGTATTGTTACACTTGTTAGATTACTATTTTTATAGAAAGCATACTCATATATTTGATAATTATTCCCTTCTAAATTATCCGGTAAAGTTATACTATTTTCTTTTCCTATATAGGATAGCAAATAATATTTACCATCAGAAATTATATAATCATATAATCCATCTTGAGTTGTTTTAATTATACTTGATTCTTCTTGTGTATGTATTACTTTGGCAGAAGAAATAGATAATTCTAAACCGGAATAATTATATACTTCTACTAATTTATAACAATTATAGAAAGTATCTTCTCCAATACTTGTAACCGTATTCGGAATTACTATACTTGTTAAACCACTACAACCTTCGAAAGCATGATCTCCTATACTTGTAACCGTATTCGGGATTACTATACTTGTTAAATCACTACAACCCTCAAAAGTATAATTGCCTATGCTTGTTACACTTTCTGGAATAGTTATTTTTTTTAAGTTTCTACAATTAGAGAACACTGCATTATTTAACCCATAATTATTATCTTCTAATTTCTCTGGCAATGTTATTTCGTTTTCGTTTCCGTTATAGGATAGTAAATAATATTTATCATCATTACCTTTTATATATTCATATAATCCATCTTCGGTTGTTTTTATTATACTCTCTTCTTCTTGGGTATGAATTGCTTTAGCATATTTTGCTATTTCTCCGCTATCATCTGAACCAATTGTTAATTTTTTCTCAGAATAATTATATATCTCCACTAATTTGTAACAATTAGAAAAAGCAGATTCTCCTATGTTTGCTACTTTTTTTGGAAGTGTAATGCTTATTAAAGCACTACAATCGCTGAATGCCCAATTTCCTATACTTGTCACATTATTTCCTATGAATGTATTTCTTAAACTACTACAACCATCAAAAGCATAATCTCCAATACTTGTTACACTATCTGGGATTACTATATTTGTTAAACTACTACAATCTTCGAAAGCATAATTTCCGATACTTGTAACACCTATTCCAATAGTTACACTTGTTAAACTGCTACATTCACAAAATGCACCTTCTCCAATACTTTTAACCGTATTCGGAATTACTATATTTGTTAAACTACTACAATTATCAAAAGTAGATTCTTTTATGCTCGTGATACCTGTTCCTAAAGTTGCACTTGCTAAAGCATAACAATATTCAAAAGCACCAGTTCCAATATTTGTTACACTATTCGGAATTACTATATTTGTTAAACTGCTACATTCATAAAAGGCACCAATCCCAATACTTGTCACACTATTGCCTATTGTTATGTTCTTTAAATTTTTACAAAACGAAAAGGCCCCTTCTCCAATACTTTTTACACTATTCGGAATTGTTACACGTTCTAAATCACTATAAGTGAATGCCATATCTCTTATACTTGTTACCGGCAAATTGTTATATGTTTCCGGAATTGTTAATACTTTTAAAGTTTTATCCCTTAAACCACTGACTTCATACCCTATTATCGCATTATTATTCTTAACTTCAGCGAATAATAATTCCTTTGACACTTCTGTTTCTTGATCTGGATTGTCGTTATTATCACTTGATGTCGAATAACTAGGTATTTTTGCTTTATGAACATTACAAGAAGTAAGTCCGAATACTAAAAAAGTAAAAACCATACTGGTCATTAATACTATAAATCTCTTCTTCATTCTTGTTTACCTCCTATGTGAAAGAATTGATTTTAAAGAAGTATTTGTATATTTTCAATGAAATTATAATTTTTATACAAATATAAATTTTATATTTTGGGTATTATGTATAGGAATGTTTTTGTATAAAATTTTATTTAATTTTTTTCATTAAAAATACGCTATACTCCTATTCATTTTCCTATTTTAATTCTATGAAAAAGAGATTGCAATAGGGTTGTAAAAAACAACCAAATTGATGTAAAAAACAACATAAAAAGGACTTAGAAAATCAAATTCTCTAAGTCCTTTTCTTATTCAAATACTCGATTCAATATCTCAGAAATATGTCCTACGGGAATAATTTCCAACGCATCTCTTACTTCTTGAGGAATATCCTCTATATCTCTTTCATTCTCTTGTGGAATAAATATCTTCGTCAATCCGCTTCGATGTGCCGCAATCGATTTCTCTCGCAATCCGCCAATCGGAAGAATACTTCCTCTTAACGTAATTTCTCCTGTCATACCGATATGGCAATCCACAGGTCGATTCGATAACGCAGAAACCAAGGCGGTAGTCAAAGTTACCCCTGCGGAAGGCCCGTCTTTCGGAACCGCTCCTTCGGGAACATGAATATGGATATCGTTCTTTTCTAATGTTTCTTGAGATATATTATATTCTTTCGCATGAGATTTAACAAAAGAGAATGCCGCTTGGGCAGATTCTTTCATTACATCTCCCAATTTACCTGTTAAAACAAGTCCGCCTTTTCCCGGATACATCGTTACTTCTATATCCAATGTATCTCCACCAAAAGAAGTATAAGCCAATCCCGTAACAATACCGATTTCATTTTTTCCTCGATTCTTGTTATTCAAGAACTTTATTTTACCCAAATATTCTTCCAAGTTATCCGGAGTAATATCTATATGTGTTGCCTTTTCCATTAAAATCTTTCTTACCGTCTTTCGACAAATTCCCGCAAGCATACGACTTAACTCACGTACACCGGCTTCTCTGGTATAATTTTGTATAATCGCATACATCGCTTCTTCGGAAATACTTAATTGTTCCGGTTTTAATCCATGTTCTTCCAACTGACGTGGTAATAAATGTTTAAATCCGATATTAAATTTTTCGATTTCTGTATAAGAAGATAATTCTATAATTTCCATTCTATCTCTTAATGGAGCGGGAATATTCGATAAATCATTGGCTGTCGTAATAAACATAACTTGGGATAGATCATATGGTTCTTCCAAGTAATTATCGGAAAAATACTTATTTTGTTCGGGATCCAAAACTTCTAACATTGCGGCGGCAGGATCCCCTCGATAATCCGCTGTCATTTTATCGATTTCATCCAACAAGAACACCGGATTTATCGTTTTCGCATCTTTCATACCTTTTAAGATTCTACCAGGTAACGCACCGATATACGTTCTTCTATGTCCTCGTATCTCGGATTCGTCCCTTACACCACCTAAAGACTGTTTAACAAATTTTCTTCCCAAAGCCTCACTGATACTCTTCGCCAAAGAAGTCTTCCCGACTCCCGGAGGCCCAGCGAAACACAAAATCGTCGATGGATTATGTCCTGTCATCATCTTAACAGCCAAATACTCTATGATTCTATCTTTTACTTTTTCCAATCCATAATGATTCTTATCCAACTTTTTCGCAACATCGGCTAAATCTTCATTATCCTTACTTGCCTTATCCCATGGTAAATCCACAATCCATTCCAAATAAGATCGAATCACACCGGATTCTGCCATTTGATTATTGGTATTGGCGTATTTCTGTAATTCGGCAATCGCCTTATCATAAATATTTTTCGGTAAATGAGCATCATCGATTGCTTTTCTTAACTTTTCTACATCTTCTTCTTGTCTTGCCTTATCTCCCAATTCATTTTGGATAGCACGCATCTTTTCTCTTAGATAATATTCTTTCTGTGAATCGTCAATCGATTTCTTTACATCTTTATTTATCTTATTTTCAATCTCTACAATCTGTTTTTCCTGTTCGATATCCTTCAATATCATTTCCAATCTCTTAGAAACAGATAATTCTTTCAAATACCGATATTTACTTAAATTACTATTCGTCTTTAATTGATATGCGATAACATCGGATAAAACATCGGCATTTGTACCCTGTTTCAATAATTTAGAAATTTCTTCCGTCGAAGTCAAAAGTGAAATAGCCCCTCCGGTAATTTCATTTCCAATATTCTTTATCAAAGCCGTTTCTTCCGCATCATTATTCAATATAGAAAACAACTTATCATAATGACAAACAAAATATGGATCGATAGAAGTATATTCTTTTACTTCTATACGATTGGTAACCTTAAATTTTACTTTATAATTTCGATTCGGCAATTTCAATTTCAACGTAATTTTAGCTAATACGCCCACTTGTTCAATATCTTCGGGAGTAACTTCCGTTGCGTTCGAATCCTTTTGAACCAAAAGAATGATATTACCATCATACATTTTTTCCGCTGCTTCCAATGCCAAAACAGAATTGGCACGTCCTACTTCAATCCGAAATTCATTATTCGGAATCGGTATAACACCTCTTACAGCGATTGCGGGGAGAACTAATTTTGTATTTTCTTCCATAAATAGACCTTCCTTCCACTGATTTTTTTAATACATATATACTATATAACATTTTTGGCACTTTTGCAAGTAGTTTGCCAAAATAATTTATTTTCCCATAATTTAAAAAGAAAGCCAGTCAAAAACTGGCTCAGAATTCTTTTTTAAACCTCTACAGCATTATTCAACAACAAATCTACCAATGCTTGATAGCACATATCGCTGTAATACCGTCTTATATTATTACGAAGCACTTCGTCCTTATTCTTATTGGTAGCCTTAGCCTCTTCTTCCGCTTTAGCCTCCATCGCTTCTTGAGAAGGTGCCAAATTTTCTACATCGATAATCTTTTGGGCAACAACTTGAAATAACGCTTGTCGTTGTCCTTGTTTTTGAATATGATCTTCAAATACTTCTTTCGTAATATTCATTAAACTCAAATACATTTCAAACGGAATATTATACATTTTTGCTTGTTGTTCATATTGTTGGCGTAACGCATTTACCTTATCGTCAATCAAAGATTTCGGCATATCTACAATAGCATTATCCAAAACTTTATTAATTAACTGATCCACTTGACGATCCTTTTCGTCTACAGCCTTCTTCTTTTCCAATTCCGCTTTCTTATTCGCTTTCCATTCTTCTACTGTAGCAATTCCGTCTAATTTAAGATTGGCAACATATTCGTCATTGAATTCTGGTAACATTTCTTTCTTTACTTCATGCACCGTTACCTTAAATACGGCTGCCTTACCAGCCAAAGATTTTTCACCATATTCTTCCGGAAAAGTAACATGAACATCTTTTACTTCTTCCGCTTTCATACCGATCATTTGATCTTCAAAACCCGGAATAAATTGCTTTGAGCCGATCTGCAATTCATAATTTTCCGCTTTTCCGCCTTCAAATTCAACACCATCTACACTTCCGACAAAATCAAAAATCGCATAATCTCCTTCTTCGATAACCTGTTCTTCTTTTAGAACCCTTTCCGCATCTTTCTTTAAAAGACCATTGATTTCTTTCTTCAATTCCTCTTCCGTAACTTCCAAAACCTTTGCCGGAACTTCCAATCCTTTATATTGTGGCAAATTAACCTCCGGATATACATCAAAAGTCAAAGATATTTTAAAATCAACCTTATTTTTCAAATCTACCGTACCATCAACATTCGGTTCAAACGGTACGAAAGGTAAAATCTCTTTGGCTAAATCTGAATCTCTATAAACTTCATTTGCCTTTTCATTAAAAATAATATTCAATGCCTCATCATATAAAGATTCCTCACCATAATTCTTTTCATATATACTTCTCGGTGCTTTTCCCTTACGGAATCCTTTAATCGTAACTTTGGCATTACAAATCTCAAATGCCTTATCCAAAGTCTTTTCCCATTCTTCGACACTCACATCAAAAACAACCTTCAATCGGCTGTGTTCTAACTTTTCTATAACCATAAATCTTATGCAGAGTGAGATATTTCAGGAATTCTCCGCCCCTCCTACATTCTTCATACTATATATCTCTTATATTCCTATATTTATTTAAAAAGCCATATAATATTATACCATAAAACCAACGATTGTAAAGGAATTTATCAAGAAAAAAAGGCTGTCTTATTATTGACAACCTAACTTACAATAGAATTATCCTGTACAGGCTCATTGATAGGAATCGTATTCGGATCGATTTCTGAAATATCCGGTTCATCTTGCTTACCCGGTGCCTCGATTTCCGGTTTCTTTTCTTTCTTCTTTTCCTTATCCTTTTCTTTCGGTTTCGCAATAGATTTTCTATATCTATAATATCCCGTTCCGGCTTCTCCTCCGATAACCACCGCACAAACAAAAGCCAAAACAACCAAAGCATATACCACTCTTTGTGGCGTAAGTGGAATCGCTGCAAGAACAATCGCTACCGTTATAACAATAACATGCAACCAAAACCGAACCTTATCCGTTTCTTCTTTAAATAAGATTGTAATCCAAAAATAACAGATGGCTCTTGTATATAATAACGCTACTAAAATATATTTATATGCCGTTAAATTAAACTTCGCCATTCCTGTAAGATCTTCTAACTCTTTATGAACATGAATGGCTTTCCAATGAACCAAAGCCGCACTGATTAAATACGCACCAATCAACAAATGAAGTAAAATCTCACAAAAGCAAATCAATCTCGCTTTTCCGCTCTTCAACGTTCTCAATAAAGGAATCACCCGAATAATTGCCGCAAACCCTGCCACAATTCCCGTAATTAAATAAATAGCCCCGATGGCTCCTTCTTTATACACCAAAATTAAAATTCCGAAAGTAACCAAAACAGCAAAAGCCAAAATCTTAAATATAAACTTATACATATTAAACTTTTCTACAACAATATTTTCTTTTTTTTCTTTTGGTTGTTCTTCTTCCGGATCGGGAAGATCCAATTTTATCTGTGTTTCATCTATCACATTAACTTCTTTATTTTTCTTATTCTTTTTATTCTTTTTTCCCATTTTACACACCATACTTTCCTAAATTCCATTATACACGAATTTTTAAATATATTCAATTACAACCTTTTAAATTTGTTTAGGACCCTAAAATACCATTTTGTATAAAGAATAAATTTCTTTTTCTATCCTTTTAATAATTTTGTTAATTTCTTTTGCGAAAACACAAACAATCTATTTTAAAAAAAATATTCAATTTCCAAGCATTTATGATATAATAAATAAAAATACTGGAAGGTGATAGAATGAATTTTATCTTTATATCTCCCGCATTTCCGGAAAATTACTATAATTTCTGTGATCGCTTAAAAAGAAATAATGTAACCGTTTTGGGAATCGGCGACACACCATATTTCGAATTAAAACCGGAAGTAAAAAATGCCCTTACGGAATACTATAAAGTAAATTCTTTGGAAAACTATGACGAAGTCTATCGGGCAGTGGCATTCTTTTCTTTCAAATATGGAAAAATAGATTTCTTGGAATCCAATAACGAATACTGGCTACGCCAAGATGCCAAATTACGGACGGACTTCAATATCAATGGTGCCAAAACCGACGATGTTATCTCTTTTACTTCCAAAAGTAATATGAAAGAATTCTACATTCAAGCCGGAGTTCCCGTTGCCAGATACAAATTTTGTACCACGCTGGAAGAGGATTTACAATTTATCGAAACCGTCGGATATCCTGTCGTAGTTAAACCAAATGTCGGCGTAGGTGCGGCAGCGACATACAAAATTAAAAACAAAGAAGATTTGGTGGCTTTCTATAAAAGAGGAATCCAAGTTCCCTATATAATGGAAGAATTTATCGAAGGAATCATTACTTCATTCGACGGAATCTGTGATTCTCAGAGTAACGTCGTATTTTGCGACAATGAAGTATTCCCTCCTTCTATAATGGATATTGTAAACGAAAATCTCGATTTATCCTACTATGTCAATAAAGAAGTTCCTAAAGAAGTTTTTGAAGCAGGACAACGTGTTTTAAAAGCGTTCCATATCCGATCTCGCTACTTCCATTTGGAATTTTTCCGTCTAACCAAAGCCAAAAAAGGTCTTGGTAAAATCGGTGATATCGTAGCCTTAGAAGTCAATATGCGTCCACCAGGAGGATATACTCCCGATATGATTAACTTCGGACAATCCGTAGATACCTATCAAATCTATGCCGATGTAATCTGTTACGATAAAATTCTAAACGTTGATTTAACCCAACATAAATACTTTTGTGTCTATGCCTCCCGAAGAGATTCCTATTCCTATCGCTATTCTTCCGAAGAAATTCTAAATGAATACAAATCCAATATCGTTATGCATCAAAGAATGAGCGATGTTTTATCTTCCGCAATGGGCAATGAATTTTTTATGGCGAAATTCGACGAGTTCGAACAATTAACAAAATTCAAAGATAAAGTATTACAAAAAAGACTGTGAACCTAACTTTTAAAAAGAAAGGTTTCACAGCCTTTTTATTTTATAAAAATAACAAAGAAATATATAAAATTCTACTTTTAAAATATCCCAACCTGTGTACAAAGAAAAATAATGAAAAACAAAGTAAATGCCGATAATATAGACGTCCAAACCACTAACTGACCAGCAAGTTCATCATCGCTTTTCATTTCTGTCGTCATCGGCACACTCGATACCGCAACCGGCGTACCGAATAAGGCAATCAAAGAGGGAAATTCCGTTCCCCTAAATCCAATGGCGTATGCTGCCAACAAACAACCCACAGGAACAACCACAACCCGTAAAACCACACCGATTGTAATTTGAAATTTTAATCTGGAAATTGCCGAGAAAGCAAAATCACCACCTAAAGCGATTAACGCAAGCGGTGATGCAATTTGAGCAACATTGCCGATTGCTTTATATAAAAACGGAATATTCTTCTCTATAGAAAAACGATATACTTTTATCCCTTCTGTATCTATAGAATAAGGAATCGCCAAGCGAATCAATAAAGCAACTATTCCGGCAAACACGCCGATAATCAACGGATTTTTTAAAATTTTCAAACATATAGAACGAACCGAAGGTTTTTCTTGTCCTTCTTTGACAAATAAATTCAAAGCGATAATCGCCAAAATATTAAACAATGGAATAGAAACAGCCGAAACAACGGAAGCAATTCCCACTACCGTAGGATCTCCTTTCGCCAAAGACTGAGCCAAAGGAATACCGATAATCGCATAATTCGAACGAAAAACACATTGTAAAATGACACCCTTTTGTTTCGGATCTTTAATCAATGTTATCGCCAAAATAAGTCCTATCAAAAACACCACTAGTGTTGCGACAACGGCATATACGATAATCTGCCAATTCTTACCTATTTCTTCTATATCATTTACCTGATAGATATTATAAAACAACAATACCGGTAAACATACTCTAAAACATAGTTTATTTACCAATTTCCAAAAAGAATCAGGAAAAATCTTAAGCCTTTTTAAAACATATCCCAAAGCAATCAAAAGGATAATCGGTAAAACCGCATTGCAAGTAAACATAAATTTATCGAGCATTTCTTTTCACCTCTCTCGTATTGTACCACATTTTATTCTCAGAAAAAATCCTTCTTATCAAAAAATAGAAAACACTTCTTTTTGATAAAATATATTTATTTTTTCTTTATCTGATTATATAATAAAAAACGGAGGGATACAATGAAAATTATCGGCGTAATCATCGAATATAACCCATTACATAATGGTCATATTTATCATATCGAACAAATAAAAAAAGAAGCCAAACCGGATTTAATCATAGCGGTTTTATCTTCCAATTTAACAATGCGGGGTGATCTATCCTTATACGATAAATTCACGAAAACCAAACAAGCCTTACAAAACCATATCGATATCGTCATCGAACTTCCCCTTATCCTATCTATGCAAAAAGCCGACATATTTGCCGAAAACGCCGTCCATTTACTTCATCTTGCCAAAGTAAATGAAATATGGATTGGCAGTGAAACCAATTCAATAGAAACTTATAAAAAAGCCTATCAAGCATTAGAACATAATCAAACATACATACAACAACAAGTCGATAAAGGCCTTTCCTATAAATCCGTTACCTACTCTATATATCCTTTGAAAGACAACGATATATTGGGATATTCTTACTACAAAGCCATACAAAAATCAGCCTACCCCATTCAACTGAAAACCATTCTACGTAAAAATTCCGCCTATTGTGATAGTACACCTACCGATACCCATATCGCCTCCGCTTTGGCAATTCGAAACAATCTCCATCTTTTAGAAACCTATACCCCTTCTTATGTTTTCGAACAAAAAGACAAAATAAGGAACGAAGAAGCCATCTTTCCTTACTTAAAATATCAAATCCTATCTCATTCCCCTCAAGAACTCAAAACCATCTTCTTTGTCGACGAAGGCTTGGAAAACAAACTGAAAGATATATATTCTTTCTCTTCTCTTTCCGAATTTATCCAACATTTAACCACATCAAGATATACTTCTACTCGCATAAAAAGAATGTTGATGTATATCTTATTCCATATCGATAAACAACAAATAAATTCTATTTCAAAGAAAGATATTTCTTTCTTAAGAATATTAGGATATTCCCAAAAAGGAAGAACCTATCTATCCGAATTAAAAAAAGATGTTCCCATTTACACCAACATCAAAGAAGGATTATCTCCGATATTGGATATAGAATGGAAAGTAACGAAAATCTTGGATATGATTTATCATACCGACACCTTAAAATGCGAACAAGGAGCACCTGTTCAACTATGAAATAGATGCCCCTTGTTTTTTCTTTTGTTTTTTCAATTTCATTTTCAACGTTTTATAGAAACTTTTTCTAAACTTCTTTAACGTTATTTTAAAATAATGTTGTTCCTCTTTCGGTATCTTTTTAAACCTTTTCCGTACCCCAGAAATAAACCGAAGCGGGTGATATCGAAAATCATTTACCGAAGTATTTGGGGCAACCTCAACGATAGTAAACAATATATCGACAAACTGCTTTCTTTCTTCTTCGTTCGTATCTTGAAAAAAATTCCGTACCGCAGAGGCAAAAATTCGAGAAGGAATCGAATTTCTCTTCACTCTCTTCAATAATCCGTTTTTAGCTACTTGCCAATTATAAGGTTCATGTTGAAGAATTCCAAAACCGCTTGCCTTAATATAAATAATATTCGAAACATGATACAATAAAACACCAATCAACGCTTCCTGCGTAGACATCGTAATCATTTTTTCTAAAATACTTCCATATTCCTCATTGGAAAAAATATCCAAATAAAGACCGGGTCCGTCAAAATTATAAATTTTAATAACATCTTGACGAATATCGGTATTCGAATACACCACCGAATACATTGCCAAATTACCACCTTTGGAATGACCACCCACAATCATTTTTTGATGATATTTTTCATATATATCCGTCAAATAAATCAAGGAATCCCTTTGCGAAGGCACTTCTTTTTGATAGGACATATTAAAATTCTCTTTCCAACCCAATATCGTCAAATCCGTTCCCCGAAAAGAAACATATTTTATATCTTCGATATGATATACCACTGCACAAAATTGTTCACAATAATCATACGATAACGTATTCCTAATATCAGATATTCCCACTCCAACAAAACGATTGGAATTTCGTAATTCTCGAATCAATTTTAAATTCTTTTGTGGAGAAAATGTGTTTTTTATCAAAATTGCCTCGTTTTCTTCAGCCAAAAGCGATTCCAAATTCATATAGGTATCTTTCGATAAAACTTCTTCCAAATTCAAATAGATCAGTTGACATAAAATCAAACTGTCTACTTCATTGATTGCATATTCTCGGAAGGATAGTTTTCCATATTGTTTCAAATAATAAAATAAATTTCTCATAACATATCCTCCCTTCATTTCTCTACATTATATCAAATAATTCAAAGAAAAGGAATAGGATTTCTCCCCTATTTTCTAAATAAACCCTTCAATGATTGAACAACATTCACTCCATTCTCTTCCGAATTGATCTTAATATTACCCGAAACCGTCGTTGAAGATGCATTTCCTAGCGTAGCGGATTCAAAATCCACATCACCGGAAATCGTATCAAGTTGAGCATAATCGGCAACGACAAACCGAATTTCAGTATCGCCCGATATAGAATCTATCCGAACATTCTTCGTTTTCAACGTTTCTCCTTTTATATCTCCGGAAATCACTTTCCAATAAACCATATCGCTTTCTATAGTATGAAACCTACAATTCCCACTTATGGTATTAACCATCAAATCCGTCGCCTTCATATTAGAAATATCTATATCTCCTGAAACAGAAAAGATCTTAACTTTGGAAAAAATCATATTCATCGGAAGAAAAACCGTAATTTTTCCTTTATTTTTTTTATCCAAATGAAATACTTTTCTTTTCAAATAATTTATTTTTAACTTCTTATCCGTCTGTTCAAATTCATAATACTCTTCTTTGATATTTTCCCTATTTATATGAAAATCCGTATCTTCAGAAACCATAAACTCAATCGAATCGGCAACCAACGATACATCAATTTCAAAATCGATTGGCTCCGCTATTTTCGCCAAAGGAAAAAGATAAGATTCTACAATCTCTTTTGGATTTCCCAACATTTGTTCTATCTTTTCTTCACTCAATCCCGCTTCCAAACCGAAATCATATCGCTTTATATACGTTGAACGTATTTTTTCTTTTCTTTCTTCTTCCAATTCCTTTTCGTTCATTTCCTTTTCCAATTCTTCAAAAAACTTCTCTCTCATCTTACAAACCTCCTAAAATACGTTCCGCTTCTTCAAACGTAATCTCTCCGTTTTTCAATTTCATTCTTACACTTTCTCTGCTTGGTTTCACATTTTCTCGCTCTTCGACATCAAAAAAACCCAACGCATCGCATAAATCATCTAAATTTTTCTTTACGGTCGGATAAGAAATATTTAATTGTTTTTCTATCGCTTTTATATTTCCTTGATTTCTTATAAACACCAAAGCGAATTGCAGTTGTTCTTTCTTCAATAAATCAAAAGGAGATAATTCAAACTCTCCACTTACTTCCGTTCCACATGAATCACATCGCAAAGTCTTTACATATAACGATTGATTACATATAGGACATATTCCTATCACATTTTTCTTCATTTTATTCACCTCTATATTAATTATTTTACTATATTAATTAAAAAAATCAATATATATATAAATAAAATTAATTTAAATATAAAAAAATAAAGGATATTTCTATCCTTATTCATGATATTTCATTCGATAATACGCTATCGCACATATCGTTTTCGCATCTCGAATTTCTCCATTTAGGATCATTTCTTCCGTTTTCTCTAATGGAATATAAACACTTTCCAACCATTCGTCCTCGTCCCATGAAGTTTTAGTTAAAGTACAATCTTTTGCCAAATATAAATAAATGATTTCCGAAGAATATCCACAAGTCGGATAAATCTTACCCAAAAATTCTAACTTTCCCGCTTTAAGCCCCGTTTCTTCTTCCAATTCCCGCATTGCCGTATCATACGGATTCTCGTTCTTTTCCAATTTCCCCGCAGGAATCTCATATATCACTTCATCATACGCATACCGATATTGTCGAATTAACAGTACCTCGCCTTTGTCGGAAAAACATAAAATACCGGCCCCTCCGTTATGTCGAACGATCTCTCGATAGGATTCCTTCCCATTCGGGCATAACACCTTATCTTTTTCTAACCGAACCACTTTTCCATTGTATATGGTTTCTCCTTCTATCTTTTTCTCTTTCATAGCCATATCCCCTTTTTTATTCAAACACTCCTAATTCCTTTTGAATCAATCTTCTATGCTTTATTCCTCTTCTTGTAGCGTCGATACTTCAGGCTCTGGATCCGTTAAATACATTCCTTTATAGCCTCTTATCTTGACTTGGAACAAGAAAATAAACAAGAAAACAAAAGATAAAATTAAAATGACAGTATTACTGATACCCATAGATAATCCGGCACATAAGGTGGCCTCTAAATTCGGATTTGCCGTATGTAATATAATCAAAATGATAATTCGACTTCCGATTCGACTTAAATTCAATATAGTCGATAATCCCGTTTTCCCAAAACCATATAACAATCCTAAAACTGCCGCATTGATTCCCAAAGCGATGATACTCAACGAATCCCAAACAAAAATATCTTTTACCATTTGTTTATAAAGCGGAGATTTCACATCTTTACTGCTAAACAACTCCACCAGTTGATTGATAAAAACAAACCGCATTAAAACATATCCAACTACCGAAACGATAGTAGCAACAATCAACGTTTTATAAAACGCCCTTACCGCTCTTTTTATATTTCCGTTACCGATATTTTGACTGACAATCGAAGATTCTCCTTCTTCAAAAGAATTTGTAGGACTGGTAATCAATCCACACATATTATTTGAAACACCCAACGTTCCGACAATCAAACCATCGGTTGCCGTATTCCAATACGCTCCGCATATCGCATTGACCGCAACTTTTCCCAAAGACATAACGAATTTTCCCAAAAAGATAGGAATAGATAACTGTAAAATCTTCACTACATAAATCTTTTTCGGAACAATCATCTTAAAGGATAACCGAATAATATTATTTTTACCGAATAAATAAAATAGACCGATTCCCATCAATAATAATTGGGCGATAATCGTCGCCAATTCAACAAAAACAATATCCTTTAACTGTAATCCAAACACAAATAAACAAGTTAAACCTAATTTTACCAATAACACCAAAACATTTAATTTTAAAATGATTTTGGAATTTCCCTTTGCCTTCTCCAATCCGATAAACACATTATTTAAGGCGACAAAAGCCAATTCCAAAAGTTGAAGACGGAAATACCCTTTTCCTAACGCAATTGAAGCATCGGCGACTTGACAAAGTTTCATAATCGGAACAGCCAAAGGAATTAAAATCAGCATCAATAAAGCACTAACCAATATCGACATAAAAAACAAATTCGAACTGGCATTTCTGGCTTCTTTTACCTTCCCGGCACCATAATATCTCGAAACAAGAACGCCTCCACCTGCGGCAAGTCCGGCACCGAAGGAAGATATCGTATTTTTGATTTGGCTGATGGAAGATACCGCATTTTGTGCATCGGTAGATATTTGAGCACATATAATTTGATCCAATAACGTATAACAACTATTAAAAAATTGATATAAGGCAAGAGGAAGACATATAACGAGAATGGTTTTCATCAAATCTCCCTTTAATATCATTGTCCTTCTTGTTTCGTCCATTTTTGCCATTCTTATCACTTCCTTATTCATTATACGCTTGTAAAAAAAGAAAAAAAGGAAAAACTAACACAATTTTATGAAGATAAAACAATCTATATCATTTAAAACAAAAAAAGAAAACGCTTTAACAAACCAAAAAACCGATAAAGTGCTAAAATTATAATTGTTTGAAAAGGGAGTGTTACATATGTTTATGGCAATCGAATCATTCGAGATTCTTCTTCCTCTTGCCTTAATATTGGTATTCTCCAAATTATTAAGCATCGGGGCAAGAAAACTCGGATTACCCCAAGTTATTGGGTTATTGCTTACGGGGGTTTTATTGGGTTTAATCACTTTAATTCCCAACCAACCCATATTTACCGAAGGAGCGATGGACGGAATCGCCTTTATCGCCGAAATCGGAGTTATCTTTATTATGTTTTCCGCAGGATTGGAAACCGATTTAAAACAAATCAAAGAAACAGGTGTTGCCGCTTCGGTCATCACCATATTGGGCGTACTTGTTCCAATGGGATTAGGTGTGCTTTCTTCTCTTATCTTGCCGAAAGTTGTCGACATCGACGGCAATATCAATATGACAAAAACCATATTCAGAAATTGTTTCTATGGTGTCATTCTTACCGCAACTTCCGTTTCCGTTACGGTAGCGACCTTAAAGGAATTGGGTAAATTAAATTCCAAAATTGGCACAGCAATCGTTTCAGCGGCAATCTTAGACGATATAATCGGAGTCATTATTCTTTCCGTAATCGTATCTTTGGATAAAGCATTGGTAGATGGTACAGGAACAAACGTTGGATTGGATATTGCCATCGTTTTGGGAAAGACCATTCTGTTCTTCGTTTTCGCCATCGGAATCGGCTTACTACTTCATATTTTATTTAAAAAATTAGCCAGTCGATATGATCACCATCGACGAATCCCGATATTCGCTATCGCTGTGGCGTTTTTCTATGCATATGCGGCAGAAAAATGGTTTGGAATTGCCGATATTACCGGTGCGTTTTTTGCCGGTTTGGTTCTATCCGGTGAAAAAGACACCAATTATATCGAACGAAGAACCGATATAACTTCCTATTTGTTATTCACTCCCGTCTTCTTTGCCAGAGTAGGTCTTACTTCCTTAAGTAGTTTTTCTTCCATTCAACCTTCCTTTATCCTATTCGGTATTATATTTATCTTAGCCGGAATTTCGGGAAAACTAATCGGTTGCGGAGCAGGAGCGAAAATCTGTAAATTTTCTTTTAAAGATTCCCTTCGTTGTGGAATCGGTATGATGTGTCGAGCAGAAGTTTGTTTAATCTGCGCTCAAAAAGGAATCGATGCCGGCATCATAGACGCTTCGATTCAGCCATTTATCTTGGTACTTATATTGATAACTTCTTTTGTAACACCGATTCTTCTAAAACAAACCTATAAAAACGAAATACCAAACGATGTAAGCGAAATCGTTCAACAATAAAATTAAAAAGGGCTGTGAAACCTTTCTTTTTAAAAGTTAGGTTCACAGCCTCTTTTTTTACTTCTTCAACAACAAATCACAAACATCTTTTCCGAATTCCTGAGGATTATCCGGCAATATTCCTTCCATCAATAAGGCTTGCGTGTATAAAATCTTTGCGTAAGTATTCCCTAGTTCTTCATCATTATCATATGTTTCTTCCAACTTAGCAAACACAGGGTGGTTCGGATTTAATTCCAATATTCTATCCGCTTTAATCTCTGTATGGTTTTGATTCTTTAAAACCCGCTCCATTTCAAAAGACAATCCACTGTCATTGGATAAACAACATGGTGCGTCAACCAACCGTTTAGATAACACAACATCTTTTACATTCGGCAACGCTGCTTTAATCTTTTCCAAAAGCGGTTTTTTCGTTTCTTTCAATTCATCTATTTTCTTAGAATCCTCTTCATCAATCAAGTCCAAATCTCCTTGATTCAAAGACTTAAATGGAACAGAATCATACTCCTTCAACACTTGAAGCATAAACTCATCGACATCATCTGCCAAAATAAACACATCATATCCTTTGGCTTTTATCAAATCCATCTGTGGTAATTTTCCAACCGCATCTTTATTTTCTCCGGAAGCATAATAAATCGCCTTTTGACCCTCCGGCATTGCCTCTTTATATTCGGCAAACGTAATCTTCTTATCTTGATTATAACTTTGCAGAATAATCAAATCTTTTAATTGATCTTTCTTAGCACCATAATCTTCATACAATCCGTATTTCAAATTAATTCCGTAGTCCTTAAAGAATGTTTCATATTTTTCCCGATCATTTTTCAACATTCTTCCCAATTCTGACAAAATCTTCTTTTCGACATTGCCTGCAATCTTCTTAATTGCCCGATCCTCTTGTAACATTTCCCGAGAAATATTCAAAGACAAATCCGCACTATCGACCAATCCTTTAACAAATCGTAAATACTCCGGAATCAATTCCTTACATTTATCTAAAATAAATACACCTTTCGTATATAACTGTAATCCTCTTTCATTTCGATCGGTATAAAAATCATAAAGAGGTTTTTTCGGAATAAACAATAACGCATTATAGGTAAGCATACCTTCTACATTGATATGGATAGAAGTAATCGGATCTTGATAATCCATAAATTTACTTTTATAGAACGTATTCAATTCTTCTTCGCTTACTTCGCTCTTATTCTTCTTCCAAATCGGCAACATAGAATTGATTGTTTCCAATTCAACATGAGTCTTCGGTTCCTTATCCTCCTTGTCCTTATCTTCCTCTTCTTTTACATCATCATACTTGGTAATCCAAGTCTGAATCGGATAACGGACATAATCAGAATATTTTTTAACCAATTCTCTAATTTCATATTCTTCCAAATACTTAGAATAAGATTCATCTTCCGTATCTTCCCGCAAATAAAGTGTAATTATCGTACCGAAATCTTCTTTTTCCGCTTCTTCAATCGTATAAGATTCCAAACCTTCAGAAGAAAACAAATAGGCTTTTCCTTCCTTAACAGATTTCGTAAGCACATCTACCTTTTTGGCAACCATAAATGCGGAATAAAATCCAACACCGAATTGACCGATAATATCCACTTCCGGTGTGTTTTCTTTCGCTACCGCTTCCATAAATTCTTTACTTCCGGATTTGGCAATCGTTCCCAAATGTTGTTCTAACTCCTCTTTGGTCATACCGACACCATTATCCGTAATTGTTAAAATATGATCTTCCTTATTCGCTTCGATTAAAATCTTATATTCCGGAGCGGATAACTCCGAATCAGTCAATGATAAATAATGTCTTTTATCTATCGCATCGCTGGCGTTGGAAATCAACTCTCTCAAAAATATTTCTTTATGGGTATAAATAGAATTAATCATCATATCCAACAATCGTTTTGTTTCTGTTTTAAACTTCTTTTTTTCTTTCATTTCATATCCTCCATTCATTTACATAAGTAATTATATACCTATTTTTTGGCACTGTCAATAAATAAGTGCCAAAAAATATTATTTTAGTGAATTTTTAAAATAATTCAGTATAATAGAATTGGTGATATCTATGGTAGAAAATTTTAAAATTATCGCAAGAGAATTAAAAAGACAACTGAAAATATCGGTATTTCTTCCCAAAGAATATAACATAACCACAAAAATCTATCCGGTATGTTATATATTCGATGCTCAATTAATGTTTCATTCCTTAGATGACGCATATAAAGTTTTTGATTTACCGACCATTTTGGAAAATTACCCCAAAAATTGTATATTGATTGGACTACATTCGCCAAAAAATCCAGATTGGAGAATAAGCGAACTATGTCCTTACTATAAAAAAGATAATACCGATGTCGACCCGGCCTTATCCAAGATATTTGCCGATTACTTGGTCGATTCTCTTCACCCTATTTTAAAACAACGCTACCGCATCGAAGATACCGCCTCTGTTTTGGGTTTTCAAGAAGGAGCGGTATTCGCCTTATATGCATTATATCATTATCCTATGTTTTCCTCTGCAGGATTATTTTCATTGCGATTATCTTGTTGTGAAAATGTTTGGCAAGATTTGGAAAAACACTTACAAGAAAAAAAAC
This sequence comes from uncultured Anaeroplasma sp., assembly GCA_947592005.1. GTDB lineage: Bacteria > Bacillota_I > Bacilli_A > Acholeplasmatales > Anaeroplasmataceae > Anaeroplasma. The sequence continues at coordinate 63,895 of CANQDJ010000001.1, read as the reverse complement.
AAGTTTATATTTTTCAAGGTGGAAAAGAAAATGAAGAAAACGATTTGGTATATCAACTTTATTCTAAAATATCTTCTTTTAATTCCAACAATATTAAATTAAATTATGAAAATGAACAACAAAACAATTATTCTTCTTGGCAAACCAATATATTGGATTTCTTCGATTTCATTCTTCCATAAATTGTAAATAAAAATGCCTAACCCCTATGGTATAGTATAGTTGGGTGAAATTATGAAAAAAAGAATATTTGCTTTTATACTCTTTATCGGTATGTTTCTTATCTTTAAAATAAATACTTCTGCCCAAACAAAGATAGAATCGGCAGGAATAGTAACTGCCGATGGGTATAATCTAAATGTCAGACAATCCGCTTCTATCTCTTCTCCCATTTTAGGAAAAGCCAAAGACGGATCATATCTTACCATTTTAAACAAACAAGGAGATTGGTATTATACAGAATATAAAGAAAATGCATATGGATATGTCCATCAAGATTATGTTCATATCGTATCTTCCGATATATATCAAGTATCCACTTCCGGTTCTAACTTAAATGTGCGGAGCGGGGCTTCTACTTCTTATAGTATTATAGAAAAAATTGCCGATGCCGATTATGTTGTGGTATTATCCAAACAAAATGGTTGGGCTAAAGTTTTATTCGAAGGAAATAAGATTGGTTATGTAAGTTTAACCTACCTTTCTCCGATTACAACTTATAACAAAATAGTTTATGATGTAGTCGATTTTAAACAATACGACAGTCGTTGGAAAAATATCTATATCGCTGAATCGGGAAAAACCATTCAACAGATCGGCTGTTTAACTACCTCTATGGCTATGGTTGAATCCTACCGCAGAGGATATATAATAACTCCCGATTATATGGAATCCATTTCTTCATATACTTCCGACGGTAGTATGTATTGGCCATATAGATATCATTTTTATACCGATTTTGATTATCTAAATAAAGCCTATCAAATTTTACAAGAAGGAAAACCACTTTTGATTGGAAGTAAAACCATTTATGGAGGACAGCATTGGGTAGTAATTTATGGATATAAGGGTGGAAATACCCTTTCGGAAGATAAATTTTTAATTCACGATCCCGCCTCAACCAATACCGATTTAGAAAACTATTTCGATTTGTATCCATACTTTTATAAATTAGCCTATTATATCTATTAAAAAGGACTGTGGACTTTCACAGTCCACATTTTTACATAAAAATGGGTGTTTTTTACAATATATTACAATTCACTTGACAAATATCTATAATATATCCTAAAATTCAAATTGAAAAGGAGAGTGTAGTATGAAAACAATCGGGAATATTCTTTGGTTTTTTCTAACTGGTTTAATCGAAGGTATAGGTTGGATTTTAGTCGGAGCACTTTGGTGCATTACCATTATCGGAATTCCATTTGGTAAACAAGCATTCAAAATTGCCGGTTTAATCTTCTGGCCGTTCGGCAAAACCGTAGACGAAAACTTCGGTGCTCATCCAATCGCTAACGTTATTTGGATGTTACTTGGCGGTCTTGGCTTAGCATTAGGCTTCTTGATTTTGGGTGTACTTTGGTGTATTACCATCATTGGTATTCCATTCGGTAAACAAGCATTTAAACTTGCTCATTTATCTTTGGCACCATTCGGGGCAACCATTCATTAGTAATTATTTTAAAAAAGGAACAAACCGCATTTACAGTTTGTTCCTTTTTATTTCTTCTACAATCTTTTTAATATCGTCATGAATCACCAAATCCGCCATAGAATCGTATGGCGTTTCCGATTTATTTAGTAAAACCAATTTATTTTTTTGATAAAACCGAATAAAAGAGGCAGCGGGATAAACAACCAAAGAAGTTCCCACCACAATCAACATATCACAATTCTCTATACTTTCAATCGCTCGTTCGATATCCCTTTGTTTTAATCCTTCTTCATATAAAACGACATCGGGTTTAATAATTCCTCCACAATCACAATATGGAACATTTGAAGTAGAAATATCTTTTAAATCATAATATTTTCCACATTTCATACAATAATTCCGCATAACACTTCCATGTAATTCAATCACATTAGTGCTACCTGCCATTTGATGAAGATTATCGATATTCTGTGTAACGACCGTAACCTTTTTACCCATTTTTTCCAAATCGGCAAAAAAGAGGTGTGCCTCATTGGGTTTTGCCTCCGGATAAACCATTTTGGAAAAATAAAAAGAATAAAAATCTTTCGGATATTTTATAAAAAAGGAATGAGAAATAATTTCTTCCGGTAAAATTTTACTTTTTAACTTCTGATTATAAATTCCATCTGCCGAACGAAAATCAGGTATGCCAGAATTGGTAGAAAGTCCCGCTCCCGAAAAAACAACAATAGATTGACTAGAACGAATCATTTGAACGAGAACATCTATTTCTGTCATATTTTTTCTCCTTCTTTTTTTATTTTATCTACTACTTTAGATACTGCTATTTCTGAAAGAAGTTCTTCTTTTTCCATCGTCATTCGTTCTTTAAATTCAACAATGCCTTCATTCGAACGTTTTCCACAGACGATTATAAAGGGAATACCGATCAATTCCCAATCCTTAAATTTAAAACCGGCTTTCGCATTTCGATCATCGAATAAAACTTCGATATGTAAATCCAACAATTCCTGATACATCTTTTCCGCAAGTATTCTTTGCGTATCATCGGCATAAGATACCGGAACAATAACCACTTGATATGGAGCAACAACCAATGGCCATTTTATACCGAATTCATCATGATATTGTTCCACAATGGCTTGAAGAGTTCTTGTTACACCAATTCCGTAACACCCCATAACCATAGGTATATTCTTTCCTTCTTCATTGACATATACACATTTCATTGGTTCGGAATACTTCGTTTGAAGTTTAAAAATCTGTCCAACTTCAATCCCTCGTTCCTGATTCATAGGGCGACCGCATACAGGACATAAATCACCAGCCCGAGCCTTCTTGATATCACAAATTTTTCCTTCGAAATCTCTTCCGTAACAAGCATGAATATAATGATAATCTTTTTCATTTGCCCCAATCACCATATCCGTCATTTGAGCAACCTCTTCATCAACATACACTTCACAAGATATACCCATCGGTCCACAAAACCCATGAATGGTTTTTAAAGATAAAATCTCTTCTTCGGTTGCTAAAACCAAATAATTTTCATTGGAATGCAATTCATTTACCAACTTAATTTCATTGACTTCCCGATCACCACGAACAACTACCGCAACAAATTTCTCATTCACAAAATCATGATAAATGATCGTCTTAGCCGTATCTTGGGAAGAAACATTTAAAAAACGAGAAATTTCTTCAATCGTTCTTTGATTTGGAGTATGAACCTTTTCCAATTCCCTTTTTTCTTTCTCCAATCGATTCTCCAATCGAATCGTTGCCTTCTCTACATCTGCCGCATACCCACAAGCATCACAATATACGATTTCCGATTCTCCTATATCAGACAAAGCCATAAATTGATGAGATCCGTTTCCACCGATATTTCCCGTATCGGCCAAAACAGGTTGATAATGCAGTTTCAAACGAGTAAAAATACGATTATACGTATCAAACATATTTTGATAAGATTTTTCCAAACCAACTTCGTCTTTATCAAAACTATAAGCGTCTTTCATGATAAATTCTCTACCACGCATCAAGGCAAATCTCGGACGAACTTCATCTCTGTATTTGGTTTGAATTTGATATAAATTAATAGGTAAATTCTTTGAACTTTTAATTAAATCTCTCGCTAAGGAAGTAAATACTTCTTCATGGGTAGGACCCAAACAAAATTCTCTTTCATGCCGATCTTTAAACCGCATCAATTCCGGTCCGTATTTTTTCCACCTTCCGGACTCTTCCCACAATTCTTTCGGTTGAATAGCGGAACATAATATCTCTATACCACCCGCTTTATCCATTTCTTGGCGAATGATATCTTCAATTTTATTTAAAACTCTTAATCCAAGTGGTAAAAAATTATACACTCCCGCCACTTCGTTTTTTATCATTCCTGCCCGCAACAAAAGAATATGAGAATCGATTTTTGCCTCCGCAGGAGCTTCTTTCAAAGTAGAAATCAGCATTTTACTAACTTTCATAATCTATTACTTCCCTTCAAATCGGTTAAATTATAGCATAATCTTATAGATAAATCTATGAATTTCCTCTTTTTTTCATTTATTTTCATAATGTCTTTGAAATTTGGTTATAAATATACTATAATATAAAATAACTAATATTTGCCATAAATAAAAAAAGGAGGACAAAATGGAAAAAATTAAAAACCGTTCAGAAATCGGTATTTTTGCCTTAGGCGGTCTTGGTGAAGTCGGGAAAAATATGTATGTTATCGACTATTTGGAACAACTTTTTATCATTGACTCGGGAATATTATTTCCGGACGAACATTTATTGGGAGTCGATTATGTAATTCCCGATTATACCTATTTAGAAGAAAATCAACATAAAATTGTGGGTCTTTTTATTACTCACGGACATGAAGATCATATCGGAGGAATTCCGTTCTTATTAAAAAAAGTCAAAATTCCCAAGATTTATGCGGCAGGTGTCACAGTGGATTTAATAGAAAATAAATTGGAAGAATATCCCGATTTATTATCAAGGACTCAAATTGTGGAATTCAAAAGCCACTTTACTTACAAATTTAAAGGAGTGGAAATATCTTTTATTCGCTTAAATCATTCTATTCCGGATTCTTTCGCTATCGTCTTTAAAACCGATTTGGGAGTTATTGTTCATACGGGTGATTTCAAAATCGATTTGACTCCGGTTGGGCCAGGAGCGGAATATGAAAAATTGGCGGATTTGGGGGCAAACGGAATCCTTTGTCTATTGGCGGATTCTACCAATGCGTTAAGAGAAGGATTTTCCGATTCCGAACGAAAAATCGGGGCTTCTATCAAAGAATTGTTTTCTCAAATCGAAAATCGAATCATTGTCGCAACCTTCGCTTCGAATATGTTCCGTGTTCAACAAATTGTTCAAGCCTGTATTGATTGCCATCGTAAAATTGCCATATTCGGAAGATCTATGGAAAAAACTATCGAAATCGGTCAACAAATCGGTTATATAAAGGCTCCAAAAGGAACAATCATTGAGGCAAATGAAATCAATAATTATAAACCGAATGAATTATGTTTCTTATGCACCGGCTCCCAAGGTGAACCCCTTGCAGCACTATCCCGAGTTGCCAACGGAACACATAAATTCATTAAATTGATACCGTCCGATACCATCGTCTTTTCTTCTTCTCCGATTCCCGGAAATCAAGAAGGCATAAATCGAACGATCAATCAACTATTTAAACATGGAGCGAATGTTATTACCCACTCCCCAATTACCGATACGCATACCACTGGTCATGCCGCTCAAGGAGAATTGAAATTGATGTTAACCCTTCTCAAACCGAAATATTTTATTCCGGTTCACGGAGAATATCGTATGCAACGGGTTCATGCCGATTTGGCAATAGAAACGGGAGTAAAAAAAGAAAACACCTTTATATTGGAAAATGGCGATGTCGTAGCAATAAACGATCACAATGCCCGTATAGCCGGTCATATTACCGCAGGAGATGTATATATAGATGGCAGTGGTATTGGTGATATTTCTTCTTCTATCATTAAAGAACGAAAATCTTTATCGGAAGATGGAATGTTTGCGTTAGTTATTACCATCGATTCGAAAAACAAAATCTTACCAATCGAACCACAAGTTGTTTCAAGAGGTTTCATTTATATGAAAGATAGTGAAGAACTAACTCATTATTTCGTAGAAGAAACCAAAAACTATTTAACTGCCGAATTGGCAAAAGTAAAACTAATCAATTTGAATATATTAAAACATAATTTAACAGAACAACTTAGTCGTATCATCTATACAAAAACCGATAGAAAACCTATCGTTATCCCAATATTTATGGATATCGCTCAATAGGGTAGAGGAAAATCTACATTAAACACAAACTACTTAGATAAGTAGTATTCAAGGGGATTGACTAGACCTAGTCTATCTCCTTTTTTTATGGCTATAACTTTAGGTGAAAGGATATAGTTAACTACATCCATTCCACATTTCCTATACCAACCAAGCCTTGAGTTTGCCACTAGGGCCTCTCGGGGTAAGACAATAATCACTAAATCTTCACTGCCTCTTAATTTACTCGCTTGGTTTTACGTTTATCTTTTGGACTTCGGTTTGTTATGCAACCTTATCCACCATTTAGCCTTATCCAGTTTCTGTTCGTAGACTTAAAGATTTCGCAGTTTCACTTCTTTCACCCATAGCAGCTAACGACTTGTGGTTCGCTACACTTGGCGATAAATACCCGTGGTTGGTTTCATTTCCAACTAGATTGATGTCATGCCCGACATACATAATAAACGGAAGCAAATTTTGCTTCCGTTTATTATACATCATCTATCCATTCTACAATATCCAAACTTTTCAAATAATTGGACTTATAAAACAAATTCCTATACGCTCTTATTTTTCGAAGCGAATCGCAATACACAAAACAATCTACTTCCACTGTTTCTACACTTCTCGGCAATATAATACTTTCAATCGCCGTTTCCGAAAACGCCATAGAACCAAGTTGAGCCACTCCTTCTTCCAATACCACTTCCTTTAAATTCAAACATTTAAAAAAAGCGGAAGCCCCTATATTCTCAGCACGGAGATGAATATTATCCAATCTCAAACAGTACGAAAATGCATTTCTATATATCGTATCCACATTTTCCAAATTAATCTCTTTTAACTTCTCACATTCACTGAAAGCCAATCGATCAATCGTTAAAACACTTTCCGGCAAAGTAATTTTTTCCAAATGATTATGATTATAGAATGCCCTCTGTCCTATGCCTATAACCTCTTTTTCCTTATGGCTTTGCGGAACAACATATTCTTTCGCATCTCCATACGCCTTTTTCACATAATATGCATCATATTCTTCTATATAAGTATAAGACAATCTCGGAATATTAAAAAACAGAATCAAAAACAAACACAAACCAAATACACCTATACCGATAGGTATCCAAATCTTTCGTTTCTTTCCCTTCATTCCATTCCCTCCATTCTTATTTTTCCATATGCTTATATTGTAATTCATATAAATTATAATACAACCCATGTTTTGCCAATAAACTTTGGTGATTCCCCATTTCTTGAATCTTTCCCTTATGCAAAACAATAATTTTATCGGCATGTTGAACCGTAGATAACCGATGGGCAACAATCAACATCGTTCCGACATTCATCATCTTTTCCAACGAATCTTGAATCAATACTTCCGTTTCCGTATCGATATTTGCTGTCGCTTCGTCTAAAATCATAATATTCGGTTGATGTAAAATTGTCCTTGCGAAAGACAAAAGTTGGCGTTGACCACTTGAAAAATTCGCTCCACGCTCTAAAACTCTATACTCTAATCCTCCATCTAATCGATCGATAAACTTATCCGCATTGACATATCTTATAGAAGAAACAATATCCTCGTTTTTAAAAGAATCTTCTCTAAGAGTTATATTTGACTTAATCGTTCCCGAAAACAAAAACACATCTTGAAGCATTTGACCGATATGCTTCCGCAACGATTCGATTTTGATTTTTTTCACATCAATTCCATCAATACGAATCTGTCCTTTTTGAATTTCATAATTTCGCACAATCAAAGCCAAAATCGTCGTCTTACCGGCACCCGTAGCTCCTACAAACGCTACCGTTTCTTTTGGATTTACCGTAAAAGTAACATCTTTTAAAATCCAATTTTCTTCCTTATACGCAAACCATACATGATCAAACTCGATTTTACCTTCAAAATGATCGATTTCCACTGCCTCAGCCGCATCTAATATTTGCGGTTCCATATCCAAAATTTCAAAAATACGCTCACTAGATGCAAAAGCGGACTGCAACATATTAAATTGATCGGCAAGTTGTTGAATCGGATTAAAGAAACTATCGATATACCGATAAAATGAAACATATAATTCCAATCGTAAACGATTGTTTTTAACCAAATAAAATCCATTATACAACACAATAATTTGACTTACGATATATAAAACATAAATAGCAGGACGAAATACACCGAAAATTAAAACTTCCTTTATGGAATTTTTTCTCAATTCATCATTTTTTTGGCGAAATTCTTCCAATTTCTTTTCTTCTTGATTAAAAATCTGCGTAATCTTCATACCCGAAAGATTTTCGGATAAAAACGCATTGACATTCGAAACACAACCCCTTACCTTACGATATTGTTTTCTCGAAACACGCTTAAATATCACATACATTCCAATCAAAACAGGGGCAATGATACAAATATACAATGTCAAAATCGGAGAAATAAGCAACATAATGATTAAAACAAAAACAATCGTCAACGCATATCGCAATAAATTCACAATCACATTCGTATATAATTCATTGATCATATTGATATCCGAAGTTACTCTAGTTACCAATTTTCCTACAGGCGTTTCATTGATTTGGGCAATAGAAAGACTTTCAATTCGAACAAAAACATCTTTCCGCATCTTCCATACTATTTTCTGACCTGCCTTCTGTAGAAGCATCGAATTAAAATAATTGACTATCGCCGTTATCACAATCAGCACCGCAAAAATTCCAACCAACCATAACGAATATCGTAACTTATTTTCTACTTCGATACTACCACCCAATACTCCTATTATCTGTCCGGTAATATATGCCGGCACAAGGTCGGCAACAACGACAAAAGCCGTCAGTACCAAAGCGAAAATAAAAGAAGGCAAAACCGGTTTTAAATATTGAAATAACCGTTTCACTATTTTACTATCTTTATACGTCTTTACATTCTTCGTATCATCGAAATTTCTCATTCTTCTTCGCCCCCTTCCACAGCCTTTTCCAAAGATTGAAGGCGAACCATTTCCCGATATAATTCGTTCTTTTCCATAAGACTATTATGAGTACCTATACCCACAATTCTTCCCGCATTCATAACGATGATCTTATCTAAATCTTCTACTGTCGATATTCGATGAGCAATCATAATCGTCGTTTTCCCTTTTCGAAGATTTCTTAAATTCGTTAAAATTGTTTCCTCCGTTTTTGTATCTACGGCAGAAACCGAATCATCAAAAATCAATATCGGCGGATTCTTAATTAACGCTCGGGCAATACTTACTCTTTGTTTCTGCCCTCCGGATAACGTTACACCCCGTTCTCCTAAAATCGTTTCATATTTATCGTTAAACTCCATTATATTATTATGTACATCGGCAATTCTCGCTGCTTCCTCTACCTTTTCACTATCCGCCTCTTCATACGCAAAGGCAATATTATTGGCAATCGTATCAGAAAACAAAAAATTATCTTGTGGAACATATCCGATACTTTCTCTAACCTTTTTAAAAGGCAAATTCATAATATCCATATCATCAATATAAATTTGTCCATTCTCTACATTATACGTCCGCAACAATAAATCCACTACCGTCGTTTTTCCACAACCTGTCGGACCGATAATTCCAACCGTTTCCCCCGCTTCAATAACAAACGATATATCATTTAAAACATCATTCGAACCGTCCGGATATTTAAAATGCAAATTCTTAAATTCGATTTTCCCGTAAATTTCGTCCACTTGTATCGGATTCACATCTTGAATATCTACATTTTCTTCCAATAATTCCGCAATTCTCTTATACGACGCTTTCGCTTGAGCCCGCATATTGATCAACTGAGCAACCGCCATAAAAGGCCAAACCAACGCATTAAAATATTCGACAAACTCAAACAACTCTCCTCCACCAAAACGGTGTCCATTAAACATTGATCCATTTACGGCAAAATAAGCCCCTACACCAAATAAAATCGCTATAATCGAAGAAATAATCGCATTCAACAACACAGTTAAAATCGTCGCATAACGAACATAATCGATATTCTTATCATAATTGTTTTGATTCAATCGATCAAAGTGACGAATCTCATTGATTTCTTTAACAAAAGCCTTAATAACGGAAATTCCACTAAAATTTTCTTGAGCAAAATCCGATAAAGAATCATACGCCTCTTGCCGGACTTTAAACTTTTGTTCCATCACTCTTCCCACTATAACCGCAACAACCGCTATCAAACTCATAGGAATAAGACATAAACAAGCCAATATCCAATTACAAACAAACATTCGATATAACGCAAATCCACCCAAAAATACCGCATCGATCAACATAACCGTTCCGGAGGCAAAACATTGACGAATCGTCTGTAAATCATTGGTAAATAGAGCCATTAACGCTCCCGTTTTATGCTCCTTATAATACTGATTCGATAACCGTTCCGCATGAATAAACATATCTTCCCGCAAATCCCCTTCTATACGAGCACCGACTCCGAACACACAATATCGCCAAGAAAACCTTCCGGCAAACATCACAAAAGCGATAAAAGCCAAATACTTCATATATTTAGCCAATTTCTCCGTATGATCAAATAACGTTCCGTCCTGAACACCATTGATAATATTTCGACATATAACCGGTATTTCCAACTGAAAATAATCGACAAGAACCAAAGCGATAATCCCAAATAGAAAAAACCAAAAATATTTTAAATAAAATTTATTTACGTGCTTTCCAAATAGCATATTCTCTCTCCAAAATTTGTTGCATATCATCAGCCAAAGGGCATACAAAATGCATTTTTTTCATCAACACAGGGTGAACAAATTCCATTTCATAACTATGTAATGCCACTCTATGGATTTTACTACTATTTCCGTAATACAACTCATCTCCCCATAAAGGGTGCCCAATATGAGAAAAATGAACACGAATTTGATGAGTTCTGCCTGTTCCCAACTGTGCAGAAATCAAACTGAAATCCGTAAATTCTTCTATAACTTCATAATGCGTAATAGCGGATTTCCCTGTTTGTGAAACCCTCTTTCTTAAATTATGATGTCTATCTTCTCCAATAGGAAACCGCAACGTTCCTTTCTTTTGACTTAAAATTCCGCCAACAAAAAAACGATATATTCTTCTTAACGTATGCGTTTCTATCAAATTTCCTATATAAGATATCGTCAGCCAATCTTTACAAAAAAGAATCAACCCCGTCGTTTCATAATCCAAGCGATGGGCAAACCGAACAGCAATATCATATCCTTTTTTTTGATAATATCCTGCCACATAATTACATAACGTTTTCGTATTGGTATTCCCGTCCGTATGAACCAACATAAAAGCCGGCTTATCCACCACCAGAAGATAATCGTCCTCATAAACGATATTCAAATTCCCTTCTTCCGCTATAAACCCATAATCCTCTACTTGTTCTAAAACGACACAATCCCCTTGTTTCAGTAAAGTTTCTCTTTTACAAGGTATTCCATTCAAACTTAAACGTTCCTCCAAAAACAAAGTATAAATTTTGGATTTCGCCAAATGAAAACTTTGTATAAACTCTACTGCTGTCATTGACTTTTGAACAAAATAATTAAATTTCATCATCAATATACTTTGTTTCTATTAAGCCTATATACCCGTTTCTTTTGATTAAACTATACGGCATCGCCTTCTTGATCACCGAAATTTCATCATTCTTTTTCGTAGAAATAAATTGATTACACCCATCATAACAATATACCTTATCCGTTCTTTCATCTTTATAAATAAAAGAATTATGAACCCACATATTCATATTCGTACTGATTTGACGAATATAAACAAAATCCAAATCGGTATCCAATATCTCCACTTCATTTTGACCGAAAACAATATTGACATTTTGTAAAGGCTGTTCATAATCTACCGCATACTTCATACGATGCTTCGGATAGTGATCGACATAAACAAAACTGAATTTCATAGAATCCAACGATTCCAAAATCACAAAATTCAGTTGACCACCTTTAACGATATGATTCCCACCATCAATCGAAATAATCTTCTTCTTAAAATCAAATATCGGATTACAACAAGCCATATCACTTCGATAATTTCTCGTCGGATAATGTCCGACAACCATCAATTTTTTCTGTGGTTTGGAAAGTTCATAAAACCGATCATATTTCAACATCGGCAACGCATATTCCGGTATATGATCGATATCATCTATTCCACCATGAACCAAAACAATTCGATCATTTATAAAAATAACATCGTCCAAAGACTCCATAAATTCATAAATTTCGGGATATTTCTGTTGAACTTTACATACAAAATCTTCAACATTCATATCCATAGATAAAGGATATTTCATTTCTTCCGCCATATCATTGATTACAGAATGCATACGTACATTGGCATAATATAAAAATTTTTCTTTCGCATCTTTCGGCAAAATAAATCGTAAAACCTCGTCACAATTCCCTGCCATACAATATAAATTTTTATACTTATTTTTCAAATCCATAATATACCGAATCGTTTCGAGATTCTTTTTAAAATCTCCTTTTTCATACATATCTCCAATCATAAATAAATAATCTTCATCGGTATAATGAATCATTTCCAATCCCTTTTTTAACGAATCTACATCACCATGTATATCGCTTATAAACACACATCGCTTATCCATTGGAATTTCAATTCGCTTTATTTTGGTTTTCTTCTCTAATTCGATCATGAGATTCCCTCCGTTCTTTTTGGGAATAAATACACCCACAATAATCTTGACGATATAAATGATATTCTTTCGATAAAACGATAGAATGTTGATATCCGTTTTCTTTCTTAAAATTAGAATACAAATAATTCACTTGATATTCTTCTTCTAATGCATAACCAATTTCATTGATCCACTTCTCTTTTTTATAAGGAGATATAGATAATGTAGTCGTAAAATAATCCATACCCAGTTCCTTAGCCTTCAAACACGTTTCTTTTAACCGCATTTGATAACACAAATAACACCGATAAGATCCTTCTTTTTCCCTTTCATATCCCTGAATGGCCTGTTCAAATCGATGCGGATTATATGGGGAAGATACAATCGGAATAGAGGAATCAATTTGATCTCGAAAGTGAATCAATTCCACCAATCGTTTGTTGAATTCTTCTTCCGGTGCGATATTATCATTCGAATAAAACAATGTTATATCAAAATATTGTTTTAACAATAAAATGGTGTGGGAACTGCATGGCGCACAACAACAATGCAACAAAAGAGTAGGCCGTCCGGATAAAGATTGAAGAAATTTCTTAAATTCCGTATAATTGTCCATCATTTTATCCCCCCATTTCTACAAATTATATTATATAATAAGAAAAGGAAAGTGTATAGAAAAAATAAAAACAAAAATTAAAATCTTTTTGAAAAAAATCAAAAAAATGATATAATATAAGTAGATATCGATGGTAAGAATGAAACAAAGGAGGGTTAAAATGTATAGTGTTGGCGATACGATTATTTATACAACTTATGGTATATGCAAAATCGTCGATCAAATTCAACGGGAATTTAACGGGCAATTAAAAAATTACTATATTTTAAGACCCATTCATGATCCCAAAGCCTCTCTACAGGTACAAGTCGACAATCCTCTTACAAATGAGAAAATAAAAGTTCTTCTTACCAAAGATGAAATTTACTCTTTGATTGGAACAATCCCGACATTGAAATCCTATTGGATTGAAAACGAGAATGAAAGGAAAAAACAATTTTCTTCTATTCTCCGAAGCGGAGAAAGATGTGAAATTATTCGCATTATTCGTAGTATATATGACCACCAAATCGAACTAAAAGAACGAGGTCGAAAACTTCATGCGTGCGATGAACAATATTTTAAAGACGCACAAAAAATGATTGATGAAGAATTGAATTACGTTTTGGAAAACAATCCGAAATCCATATTGGATTATATTATCGACGAATTGGAATACGCAAATTAAAGGGCTATTAAGCAAAACTTAATAGCCCCTTTTTTTAACTTAAATTGGCTTGAATAACCCTTAAAGCATTCTTATACGTTATTTTTTCTATTTCTTCTTCCGTCAACCCAGAATCTTTCATAGCATGAACCAGCATAGGCATTAGATCCGCACCCTTTAATTCAATATCTGGATCAATTCCATCAAAATCACTACCTAAGGCGATTACATCTACCCCAACCAGTTTCTTAATATGCCAAATATGACGAAGCACACAATCTATGGTATTCTTCCCAATCTCTATCGAATCGGATAAAAAATCCGCACAAAAATTCATACCCATGACACCACCATTTTCTTTTAAAGCGATAATCATTTCATCGGTTAAATTTCTTACATGCTTACAAACCGCCCGACAATTCGAATGGGAAGCGACAATCGGCTTTTTCGCCAAAGCCAAAACGTCCCAAAATCCCTTATCGGAAAGATGCGAAATATCGACAATCATACCCAATTTCTGCATCTCGACAACCATAGACTTACCATAATCCGTCAGTCCTTGCGTCGTGTTAGGTTCAATCGGATCAGAATTCATTCCTTTGACGATATTCGGATACCCGACACCATTGACAAAATTCCAATTCAAACATATCATACGTACTCCCAATCGATAAAACGTCCGCAAATACGAAAGATTTCCTTTGGTAACACCACCTTCTTCTATCGTCAAAAGAGCGGATATTTTATTATTTTTATCATTCTTGACAATATCGGAATAAGATCGCACTATCTCTATATCGGGATACAATTCTAATTGTTTGTAAAACGTATCCGTCATTTGAATACATTCTTCCAGTGGATTTTCCAAAGTATAAGGAATAAACATAGCGAAGCACTGCAAAATATAGTTTCCTTTTTTTAATTTATCGACAGATACTTGTAAACAAGGATTATTCAAAGAAAAGCCCTTATTGTTATGAATAACGGAAATTGTATCACAATGTAAATCCAATATTTTCATAAATTCTCCTTAGCATATTGATAAAATTCCGCCAATGAAAACGCAGGAATCGTTATCGGTTCATTCGGTTTGCAAATCAAATAATCCGTAATCAATATTTTTTTAATTCCTTCCGGCAAATCCAAAAAATCATCGGTCGTATCATTGCCAACCATAATACTTCCTTCCATAGAAATATTCATTTTTTCAAATATCTCCAAATAATACTTTCGATTCGGCTTACAATACCTACATTCTTCATACGTCGTGATATAATCGAAATCTTTCGGATTCAATCCCGCCCATTTCATTCTTTGATATGTTGCGATAACGGGAAACAACGGATTGGTCGCCAAAATAATACGATATCCTTTTTCTTTGAACAAATGAATAATATCATTCGGCAAAGATGACTTATACACAATCTCAGAAATCGAATTAAATTCTTCCATATAAAATTTCATAAATTGTTCTTTCAAATAAGAAATCTCCGGATACTCTTTTTTTATATTTGACCAAAACAACTCTTCATTGGTTTGACTTCCGTCATTATCTATAATACTATATGCGGATTTTATAAAAACTTTCATAAAATCTTCCTTATTATAACCCAATTCCTTGGCTTTTTCTCCCACCAAGAAAGAATACTTTTTCAAAAACAAATCTTGATTCATTTGTAAAAGAGTAGAATCCAAATCAAACAATATGATCTTTTCCATACCCTATTCCTCATTTTCCAAATATTGAACAACTTCACAAACATACATTCTATGAAAATCTTTTTGCGGATATTGATTGTTCACTATATTCTCAGGCATACCTTCCTCTTTTAAATCCAAACTATACAATTTCTTCAATTTCAAAACATACTCCGCTTCCGCAACATAATACCCATTAAAATCCAAATCCAAAGTCGCATGAAGCCCCGTTTCTTTAAATTTATCGATATTTCTTCCGGATTTCGAACCGAAAAGTGCCTTCGCTTCTTTATAGTCATTCGATAAAAAAGAAAGAGTTACACTGTCACATTTTTCCATAAAAGAATAGGTATATCGCTGTTTCCGTACAAAAATAAACGCCACTGGCTTGTTCCACAATGTTCCCAAACCACCCCAAGATATCGTCATCGCATTAAATCCATGTTGCCGATCCCCTGCCGTCAATATCGGCCAAACATCATCAAATTCTTTAAAAATCGGATATTGAAAATCCTTAGTCATCTTTTTTAACATTCTTATACCCCCATATTCATTTCCGTAATTATCAATAAAGACGCTATAAAATTATTAACAAAATGAACAATAATAGACGCAAACACATTTTCTTGCGACTTATGATAAACCACACACAATAATAGGCCACTAACCAAATAAGGAATCGCTTGTAATACCCAAATGCGGATATCGCCAAAATCACTGGAAATCATATGCGGTAACATAAAAAACACAGTCGAAATCAAATAACAAGCCCCTATACTATATTTCTTAAAATAAGAAAATATAGCCTTTCGATAAATCAACTCTTCTACTACCGGTGCGAACAATACTGTCGCAATAATCATAGGAATCATACCACCGTCTTGAATAATCGTTTCAATGGTTTCCTGATTGGCGGAAGACCGAACAAAATATCCAATCAATATTTCAACCGCATAAGTAACAATCATAAACAACAAAGTAAAAAGAGGAATCCATACCATATGTTTTTCTTTTCTACCAACCAAATCCTTAAAATCCTTTATCACTTCATCTCGCATATAAAATACAACCACTACAAAACACAATAAATAAACAATGAAATTACCCCAACCTTGAGCCATCGCATTAATTTTTCGTATAGAATCGCTGTATTCCGATAAATCCAATGTCGTAAAACTTTCAATGACCAATCCTACATTATCATCGTGAAACATCGCCAACAAGATACCGATTATAATAGTGATTATACTTCCCAACACAAACATACTGAGAATATAAAAAATAATCGCCACTATTTTATTCGGAGAAAAAATTGTCTTTTTCTTTGCTTCTTCCATCTTTCATCACCTTATATTTTATTATATCATTATTCTTATCAAATACATAGAAAACAATAAAAATATCGAATAAAAAATATAAAAAATGAAGAAAACCTTCATTTTTTAACTATTTAAACTAAAACGGAAAATATACAAATAATGCCAAAATTTTAAATTCTCCATCTTTCAAACTATCATCTATTTCAATACCACATATAAGGTCATCTAGCTCTGCCAAATTCCTTACTTTACTTATTAAATTGTTTACTTCGGAAGCCGGAAAAGTTGAACAAGCATTCACACTCATAATACAATTGATATTTCCTTTTGCCAATTCCAATCTTTCGAGTGTAAGAGGTTCATTAAAAGTAAACGTACCATATATATACCCAAAGATTGTTCCGAATTCTAACTCCTCCTCATAATCTACCTCATCAAGAGAAAAGGTACTTTGATTTTTCAACATTTCACGAAGTGGCTTCATTAAGTTATATTTTTTTAATATTTCTCTGTTCTCCGAACTTATATTTTTCAAAAAACATTCATCATTATCAAAAAAGAAATCTTCCTTTTTTTCTAAAAACATTTTGTCTAATTCTTCTTGATTTACTAAAACTTTTCTTTTACCAGTTTGTGAATTTTTCTTAGAAATAATTCCTCTTCTCTCCAATTCATCTACAATTGCATTAGCTCGACTAAATCCAAAAAGAAATTCTTTTTGAATACTATTTATAGAAACCATATCGGATTCCACACATGAACAAGCCACCTTATATAACGTTTCTTCATCAATACTAGCAGTAACTGTAGTTTTATTGATTGATTCAAGAAATTTATCCAATTCATCGTCTTTTATATTATTCATATATACCTCCAATTTTTATACTTTTTCCTTATTTATTTAATTTTAACATATTTTTTTATAATTGTCTTCTTTTTTTTCCTATATTTTAAAGCGTCAAAACAATCCCGCTTTATGCGAGATTGTAAGTAAGTTATAGTATTTAATGGAAGAAGATTGATTTCTCCATTTTTTATGAATTCCTACAGATTGGAAAAATATCCTTAACAATTATCCTTTTATAATTTCTAAAGTCAAAAAATAATTAGGGATATTTCTATTAAATAGCACTATCAAAATGTTTCAAAAAATGCTTTTATTTGATTTGATATATCATCAGCTTGGAGGAATTCCCTATCATAATCAGCCTTTTCTTCATAAAGATGAATAACAATATCTTTAATTTTTGCTTGTTCATTTGACATTTTATTTACGATATTTTTCTTTTTAAATATATTTTTTACATAGGCCCAAACAGCCACTAAAGCAAATACACCTATGCCAACACCACTTAAAATTGAGAGAATATTTTTAGTCTGAACTGATTTTATCATTGTAAGACACATTATCATTAATACCAAACATAATATTGCAAGTCCTATACCAACATAGAACATAGGCTTTATTGCCTTCTTTAAAAGATATTGCTTTCTATCATTAATATATGTATTTACATTTTCAATATCCTTTTCTTGATTCTTAAATTCTGTTTTGCATGAAAAATCTCCAATCGAAATTTGATGGGTCTTATGATTTAATGATTGATACTTTTGACAATATTGCTCATATGCAGCAACTGTAAAAGGTTTATTTAAAACAAATAAATTCCATTTAGCAAGAGTAGTTATCTTTAAATTTTTTCCTCCATAAGTCCAATTATAAATTTCTAAAAATGAATTTAAGGTAACCTCATCATGTATCTTTTTCTTTTCGAATTTTTCTTTAGCTAACTCTTTAAAAGAGTTAGTAGTTACTAAACCATTTCTTTCTTTTATAATGTTAACTGTTTTTATAATTTCCTCATTATAAGCAATCTCTTCGACAATGTCTTTTTCGCCTTCACAAGGTTCATTTATTACCTCTTGAATATATTCATCTAAATATGTATTTCTTTCATTTAAAAGAACATGTGATAGTTCGTCAAAATAATCTAAAATTTCAGCATTATTTTTAGCTAAAGATAAAGCATCTGCCATATCTTGATAATCTTTAACATATTTACGATAATTATCATAAGCCATTGTTTCTTTTAAATCAAAAGATTCTAAATATTTTTCAATATTGCTTACTACTTCAGCTTGATTTACTTCCTCCATACCTTTAGAAACTTCAGATTGAATATAATTCAAAATTTCTTTTGTCATAACATCTGTAGTTTCTTCTATTTGATTAATTTTATTAGAAATTGAACAAACTAACATTAATAATGTTTTATCATCTTTTCCAACTTTTTCCATTTCCTTATAAAGACTAAACCACTTTAATGCAGGTTCAACTCTTCCTATTATCAAATTAAAATACATCATGAAAACGGTAGTCGATTTCTTATTTAAAGTTAAGGCTCCATTCATACATTTTTCAACCTGTTTTCTATCCTCTTGCTTCCAAGCCATAATTGCTAAAAGAACATAAGTTAGCCAAAAATCAGGAGTTTGAAGATGTTCCTTTTCTATGGCCTTATAAATTCTTTCATTATCAACCAAATCAAGGTTTAAATTATCTAAAAAACCAGTAACTATTTTTCTAACCTTAGATTGATTTTTAAACTCATAGAATAATTTATTATTTAAAGCCCTAATTTTCTTATTTGCAGTTTCTATATCTTTAAAAATAAAGAATAACTCTTTAATTTGTAATTGAGCATCATAAGTTTGTCTTATCATATTATTAGAATATACTAAGACATTGCTGTTGTTTTCCATAGAGTTATTAACTAGAGCACTAGATGCAATCAACAAATTCTTATTTGCATACGCACTTTGAGAAATAGCATTCAGTTCATCTTCAATTATAGCAATTTCACTTTGAATACGACTGATTGCATGATTCATTTCATTTATCTTACTTTTTATATCTTCATTTGCCATTTTAATTCCTTTCTAAAGAGGCTAATGTTGCTCTTTCTTTTCCCCATTGTCTACTTTTTTTTACAGTGTCAGGATTAGTTCTTTCATATGGAATAACTTCTAGTAGTTTGTTTTTAATTAAATTGAAATCCAAATTGAATTCCTCATTAATAATAAATGATTGGGCTATTTCTTTTATGGAACTTTCTAAATCCGCATAACTAAATCCATTTGTAATGTCTAAAAGTTGTGTCATTTCATTTTCATTCAAATCCATATGCAGAGATTTTTGAATATAATATTTTAAAGATTCTTTTCTTTCAACCTCATTAGGCAAATCAATAAAAAATATTTCTGAAAATCTTCCTTTTCTAAAGAGTTCCGGAGGTAATTTTGAAATATCGTTTGCCGTTGCAATTAAGAATACCCTACTTTTAGATTCTTGAAGCCAAAACAAGAATTGCCCCATAATCCTTTTCCCTGTGTCATTTCCATCAGAAGAAATTGATAATGCCTTTTCTATTTCATCTATCCAAAGAATACATGGTGCCATACGATCTGCATAAGCGAGTGCCTCCTGCATTTTTCGTTCACTCTCGCCCACATATTTATTAAAAATTGTATCAATGTCGAATTTAAACAACTGTAAATTCCATTTGGCAGCAATATATTTTGCTGATAAAGATTTCCCACAGCCAGGAATACCTGTTAATAATACTCCTTTAGGATATGTAATGTTATATTTTTCTAGCAATTTTTCATCTGCAAAGAAAACTTTCTTTTTTTCATCCATTCTTTTTTTAAAGTTTTCTAATCCATACAATTCAATATTTTTATCTATAATAATTTGTTTCAAATTAGATATATTTCCATAAATTAATTGTTTTTGATTGGCCAAAAGTAAAATATCTTCTTTATAAAATCCATTTTTTTTAATTAAATTGGCAGAAAGTATATTCTCTATTTGAATTTCAGAAAATCCTTTTAATACAGTAGAAGCTAATATTATTTCTTCTTTAGTCCAACAACTTTTATAAAGTTTCTTGTATTTTTCAACGAAGGCTTCGATTTGCTCAATACGTTCTTTTTGAGAAGGATAATTTAAATTACATATCAAGCCTAAATTACTAATTCTATTCCATATCAAATCATCTGAAACAAGAATGAGAGTTCCTTCATTTTCTCTTGCCGTATAAATTAAATTTAAAATATCTCTACTATAAAGATTATCATTTTCTAAATAACCAAAATCTATCAAAGAATATATTTCACCTCTTTTTTTCTTAAATGCATGAGAAATATATTGTAAAGGCTCTTCTGTAGAACAAATTGTTGATAAAGAATTCATTTTATATAATTGTCTAATGGAACTGTATCCATATATATCATGTTTTATATTCCTACTCACTTCACCTAATAATCTTTCTACACGATCTCTTTCTCCACTTTTTAAAATAATCAAAGGTGTTCGTGCATAAAGGTAAATTTCTATTTCTTTTAAAACCTCAAGATAACACGCCATTAAAAACCATCCCTTTATTTTTTTTAATAATATAAAGTAATTCTGTAAAAAAAGAATTGTTCATAGATGAAGAATAAATATAATTCTCTAATTGCTTTAGATAGTTATCAATAGTTTTATCTATCTCTAAAGTCAATTCTACCTTAAACTCTTTTTTTAAAAATTGTAAACACTCATAAAATTTGATTTTCTTTATTTGCAAGAAAAAATAATCGATGGAATATACAATAGAGTTTAAATTTGTTTGAGATATATAAAAATTAATTCTTTCATTCATCTTTTTAATATAGTAATTTAAAATAAAATTAATAAAATTAACTAATTCTTTACAAAAATTATTATAACTGAATTGAACATCTCTTAGATTCCCAACCACCATGTCTAAATAGAAATCAGAGAAATTACCAGTAGATTTTATTTTATTAAATATCTTAAGCCAATCACTATAATAATTGATTTGACCTTCCTTTTTTCTCATTATTTATTAAGAAATTTATGAGGTGGTTCAATACTCCAATTTGGAAGTTTCTTATTTAATTCATCTAGTTTTTCAGTAGATAAATCCATAATTTCTTCCTCATCACTATTAAAACTATCTAAAAAGTTTTCAGTTTCTGTAGCATTTTCTGTAACATTTTCTGTAGCATTTTCTGTAGCATTTACGCTTTTTTCATTCTTTTCCATATTTTTCTCCTTATTCTTACTAAAATTTTTCCCTGAATTCTATATTATAATTGTTCTATTAAAGCAAAAAGTTCAGCTTTTTTATCTTTATTTTCTGCATACGTTTTACGATATTCAGTTAACTCACTCATCGTACCTGTTAACAAAGAAAGCAAATATTTAACTTTCTTATTAAATCTAGAGGAAGCTGTAAATATTCTAATAGCTAATATCAAAAGGAATAATAGAGAGCCTCCAAGAATTCCTAAAAATACAGGAGTTGGTGCATCAAATTTCACTTTTACAAAAATACTAACTGTAAGTAGAATTACAAATAATATGAGAGAGATAATATTTGGTTTATTAACATATTTTATCTTAAATTTATTTTTCTCTAAATATGCTCTTAAACTAATTTCTTGTTCCTCTAAATCATCTCCATTAGATACACATTCCCATTCTTCCACTTGAATTGGATATTCATCTGGAAATTCTTTTTCGAACTCATTTGACCACGTATTTATAGCTGATAAAAACCAATTTTTTGTATTTTGAAAACCAAATTTTTGAACATGTATATTAATAGAATCACTTTTTGAATAAAGTGCCCATTCAACACATTTTTCTCCAATGTTTTGTTTGGAAGATCTTTTTTCTAATATTGCATTAAATTGTTGTTCGGCTATTTCTTCTTTTCCTTTGTTTTCAATGACTAAATTATAATATTCCTGTTGTTGCTTCAACTCCAATTCTTCAGCATCATAATTTGTAATTAAATCTCTTAAAACAGCATCTACTCTTGCTTTATAATCAGCAGCATTTTGAATAATATTTTCTACATCTAATGATTTTATTTTTTTTATTAAAACATCATACTTCTTTGCCTCACCATATGGAAAACCCATATTTGGATAAGCTTTACAATATTGTTTTAAGTACTCGGACTTAAAATCAATTTTAGGTGGAATGTTTTGAATGTATTCTAAAAACATTGCAGATAACTTTTCATTATTTTCATCAACGATATTTATGGCTTCAATCCAACTATCAACCACGTCCTTAACGACATATTCGATTTCTTTATCTATTCCAAACAATCCATTAATATAAGATTGAAGCAAAATGGCCGTTTCATCTTTGATATCTTCTGGAATAATAGAGTTGAAATATTCACATAGCCACTCTCTTGCAACATCAACACGATTAAATCGTAAATTCATTAAGCAAAAGAATAATGATGTTTTTATTTTATCTGCTCTATACGATTCGGACACTGCATTTTTAGCAACCCCTTTATTATCACTTGCCCAAGCACTGATGGCTATTAAGGTATAAGATAACCAATATCTAGAACTTGTCATCCATAATTCTTCAGATAATTCGGTAATGGTCTTATTTCTAACAAGATCGATATCAAAATCTTTTACTACACCCATTACTGTTTTTCTAATACTATCATAATCAGAAAATCTTTCTCTAATAATTTGGTTTAATCTCAATATGTTTTCTTGAGCACTTTGCATCTGCTCATTTTCAATCATACTTTGCTTAAAATTATTAATTTCTTGAAATGTTGTATCAGCATTTTTTCTTATTTGATCAGTTATCTCATTTACTTTTGAAACTTTAACATCTACTGAAGCAGTAAAACCACCAACTGTAGCATTCAATTCATTTAAGATTTGATTTGTATTACTCATGTTCTTCCTCCCATTTATAATTGTTTAGTGTTTCTTGCAAGCCGTTTTGTTCTACATCTGAATTTTGATAATCTTTTTTCCATTGAATAAAATCCTCATTTACTTTATTTAATTTTTCAAGCGATTCAAGCATTCTCTTTTGAATGTTTTTTGTACGTGATTGTCGGCGTAATGCCCATAAAATCCAAAATAATATTGTTAAAACTACTGATATAGCAAATATAATTGTTGTAGCAGTAACAAATCTCTTCATCAAAATAATAATCACCGTCATCAAAATGGTTAAAGCAGTAAAACCGATAGAAGCCCATAATAAGCCTGTATATTTTTTATCTGCAAAAAGAAGTTTTCTTTTGTTAGCTTTATAATAATCTGCAATTGCTTTACGAGATTCATCTATAGTTAAATCATTTCCTGTAAAAGTACACCCATCTATATAAAATGTATATTTTTCTTTTTCCTTATCTCGATATTTTATTTGATATTCTGCAAACCCCTTTTTAATTAAATCAATCATAAACGATAAAGCAAATTTTTGTAATCTATTATCTACTTTATCATTTGGATCTGCAAAAGCAAAATTAAACATTAATTCATCTAATGTGATTTTCTCTTCGGATTCAGCATTTTGCATATTAACCATACGATTTGCCATAGCAATATCACCTTTTGATTTTATAACATATTCGTGATATTTAATTTGCTTAATTATTTCATATTCTTTTGAATCATATTCTGATACAAGATCATATAAAACATTCTCAATGTTTTCTTTTAAGGTATCTGCAGAGGTATCATCTTGTTCATAAATACTAGCATACCATTTTGCTAATTCTCCATTTTTTTCAGCACAAGTTAGCAATTCTAGTAATAAACCATAATCTTTACAATATAGTTGTAGATATGAATATGTCTTGGCTGTTGAATACGGGAAGGCAAAGCCATATTCTGTTACTTTTTCTATAACCTTACTTTCATATCTAGCAAAAGATTTTCGCATTTCCTCCAAAAGATCTGTAAATTGCTTTTTAACCCTTCGCTCAAATTCTTTGTCATAACCAAAACCATGATGTAAATATGCTTGTAAAATAAATTCCCATTCGGGACGAATATTGAAAATATCTACCCCTTTAGAAAATACTTCATACCATTTTTGGGCAGCAGTTGTTCGACCAAAACGTAAGTTGATTAGCATGAAATATAAAGACGTTTTATATTCGTCCATTTCTAATGCTTTCTCAACTGCTCGTGTAGATGCCTTTTTTTCATCATTTATCCACAGCATTACAGCAGACAAGGCATATGATAACCAATAATCACTATTCATTAATTGCTGTTTTTCAACTTCAACTCTAAGTGTTTCATTGCTTATAATATTTGAATCAACTCCAATAACATATGCTAATGAAATTTTGCGAAGTTTATTATAAAAACGATACAAACGGTTATAAAGATCATCTAATTCTGTTAATTTTTTAGAAGAGGTGCTGACATTTTTAATTTTAAAATATCTATTCTTCAAATCCTCTATAGCCTTCATAACATCATAAGTTAAATTTTGTACTTCATCTGCCATTGTAATAGAATTATCCAAGCGAGGAAGCACATGTGTTGCCATTGCTTTTGCGTTACTAATAATAGTTATTGTATTTGCTTGAGCAGTATTTAATTCTGCTTCAATCTGTTCTGCATAAACAACAAGTTGATTATATTTTTCTACTAAAGAATTATACTGATTAATTAACTGTTCTCGTTCTTCTTGTTCTCTTCTATATTCTTCTTCTGTCATTCCTTATCATCTCTCTTTCTTAAAAAAACATTTTAAATACACCTAAAGAATCACATAAATCAACCACCTCAGTTGATAAGTTAGATTTATTTTCTAAAATGTATTTTTTAAATGATTTTTTCTTTTTATCTACTAAAATATCATCTGAGAGCTTAATTTTATAATTCATAAGTTCTTTACAAATGATGAAACGGGTACTTGGCTCGTCAACTGAAGTAAAAAAATAATTTTGTATAAAATTGCAAACAATACTATGGCCTAAATAAGAGCATGTATAGGAAGATGCAAATCGCAGGTCAGAACAATTCTGAATAAGTTTTCCTATGAAATTAGTTTTAATCTGATTATCTTTTACTTTTAATATAAAATCAGAAATCGTTTTATTTGATATGTTAGTTTTGTAATTTAGTAACTTTGCGATTACATTAGCATTAAGTGTTCCATTAGAAATTGCTTTTTTTAAATAAATTTCTAAAAGATCATTTGATACTTGAATATTCATATTAAACACAAATGTGAGCATATCCGAACTAAGATCATATTTTACAATTAAAACTTTTAATGCTTCTTGATTTATATCACATTTCTTGGCGGCTAATTCCTTTATAATCTCAAAAACCACATGAATAGAGTCTGTTGTATTCAAAAGATAATTTGATAGTAATCCTTTAAAATATACCTCATTTATTTTCAAACTAAAAATCAATTTAGAAATGTCTATTTTAAAATTACCATCTTTATTTTTTCCTATTAAATAATCTGTCATTGTATTTAGAGTTATAGAAGTACTTTTTTCCAAAATAGGACATATAACTTTATATCTATTTTCCTCATCATCTTCATATGCAAGAAGCAAAAAGTTACTCAATAGATCCATGCCTTTTTGACTGACTCTAAAATTCTGAAATATTTGGCTTACAAGTTCATTCTTTTCTTCAATATTTAACTTTGAATAGTTGAATAGGTTTATTATACTTTGTGCACGTATCTCGTATATACTCCCGTTTGCCTTTAAAGTGTCGATACCTGCCTTTGCAACTTTACAACTTGTACATTGATCACTCATACAATAGTCTAGTAGTTTATATGCATCTGTTTCCGATAGTTTAACATTTTTAATAGCTGAGAATGTTCTTTCCACTAATTTATCATCACATTTTTCATCAAGAATATTGTCAATAATTTCAGATATATCTATATCCATTTTTAATTGAAATGCTTGTACCATTACTTCTAATTTTGTTATAGACGAATCATTTGTTTCTTCTATATATTTTTTAACAAGCGATGTATCTTTGTAGGTAAATGCATTTGCTTCAAATAAATGTTTAATATTACTTATTTTTTGCTCTGTATCCGGATAATGTTTGAGTACTTCATACAAAGTATATCGCTTATCAATAAAATCTATATTAGACACAATTTGATCAACTTCTGAAAATGCATTTGCTTTTAAGCAGATGTTCAGTAATATTTTATTTAAATTAGAATTTAAAATTTTATCAAATTCTAAGAAATTTGCAATATAAGATGCTCTTTCTAATAATCCTACATTTAGAAAGGTTGCATAAACTACTGCATAGATTTCAGGCTGTGTCAAAACATCATAAAAATTTTTTTCATCTTCTTCAACATTCGAACGCTCTTCTTTGATCTGATCTAAATAATATTTTGATTTGGCAACATATACCTTTGCATCGGATTTATTAGCACTGGCCATAAAGAGGTAGTAGCAAATATTTGCAATCCATGTCCCGATATAATTGTGATTTAGTTTTTCACATTCATCTAAATTTTTGCATGCACTATCAAAATTTTGATTGGCAATATCTAATAAAACTGCACGAGCAGTATCATTTATTCCAGCCAATCCATCAATTTGAATTTTTTCAAATTGCATATCTTTTTCATAAACTCTTCCACAATATGGGCATTCAAATACTTTTTGTATTTTATTAAACTCTAACTTGCCAAAGCAATCCACACATCTATGGGTTGATAGTTTAATTGCCATAAAAGTCCCCCCTTATTTATTACTTACAATCATCTTATTTCTTTCTAATAAAGTAAGGTTCCCTTCTCTTAATAAAAGTTGTATCTTATCTAAGTCTTTTAGTAATGTAGCAGACTTTAATTCATCAATAAGCAAATTCAATTTTTTATCTAAATTTTCTACTACTTTTGTACTCATTGGATCAGAGTATCTTATATTTTCTGCAAATTCCATTATGCTCTTTTTAGTACTTTGATCCTCTATCATTTCAGCACACAACTCAACTTTATCAACCATTATACGAATATGAGCAACATTTTCTTTTTGATGTTCGCCTATATCACTAATTGTTCGCTTAGTTAACAAAGCTAAAATAAATGCTACTAAGTAAAGCCCCAATAAGACAATTTGCAATACGATAACAAGTTCTAGCGGTGTTTCCACTTTAAATGAAGCCAATACCATAAATAAAGCCGATACAAATGTTGCAGCTAGGAAATATCCAATAGAAATATAAAATAATGGAATTCCCATGAAAACAGCCGTAATTTCTTTTTTTCTATCAATTACAAATAGAGAACTTAATTGAGCTAAAAATGCTATAGTAAAAAATGCATATGACCACCAAAATGCTGCTATACAAGCAGTTTTTTCAAAATTCCAAGGCTTAAAAATTACAAATATTAAAACGTTAAATAACACAAATAAAATGCTATAGGCGATAATTAACCCAATATAATTATACTTTCTTGTACTCATTTTCATATTTTCATTCCCACCTTATTTTAATTTAGTACCACAAAATGAACAGAACATAGCTGAACCTTCTACTTGAGCATGGCATGTTGGACAAACAGCAGTTAACTGTTGCTTCGCTCCACAGAATGAACAGAATGCAACACCATTTGCTAATTTTGCTCCACATGAAGGACAAATAGTAGTCGATTGATCATTAGATTGATCTTTAGCACCGGCATTAAAGAAGTTATTAATATTTAAATTTTCTCCACCATTATTATTGATTTGAGTTGGCTTGGAAGTTTGATTAGAATCTTTCCCTGAGTTAATTTTTGTTTCTCCAAAAATGGAATTGCCCATATTTCCAAAGGCTTGTCCCATAGGGGCACCCATACCAAATCCCATTCCAATACCCATACCAGTTCCCATCATATTACCGGCACCTTCATTTTTAGCAGCATCATCTAAAATCTTATTCATTTGCTCTTCTTGCCATGTAAATCCTTGGATCTTACGAGATGTATTTAAACTCTTTGCCTTATTAATTTCTTCATAATCTTCTTTTGGTACGTCAATGGTTTCAATATTAAATTGTTCGATAGATAATCCATATCCATCAAAAATTGTTCCTAAAACTTTAGCAACAAGTTGCCCAATATCAAAGATATGAGCATTCATATCAAAAAAGCTTACTTTACCTTGAATCATTATTTTTGATATGAAATTTTTTACATTGGAAGAAATAATACCTCTTAAATTCATTAAAAGATCCTTATTTTCAAAAACATCTTTATTTCCTACAAATTTTAATAAAAATTTCCTTGAGTCAGAGATTCTAACTGCCATAGTCCCACAACAACCAACATGAAGAAAAATGTCATAAATCGGATCATTTAAAGTGATTCCTCCTTGTGTACCCCATTTCAATTCTAATTGATGAACTTTATTGATAAAGTAAACTTTACAAGGAAATGGTGATCCATCTACTATGTTCTCATACATTTTAGATAGCATAGGAATATTCTGGGTAGATAATGTATAGCGTCCTGCCTTAAATAAATCCAATGCCATACCATTAGAAAATAAAATCGCTTCATGGAATTCTTCAACAATTAATTGAGAAAGAGCATTAAATTTCTCATTCCCACTAATCATATATTCTCTACCACCATTTTTCCACACTAGGGCATCTTGCGGGCCCTCAAACTTAATAACTTCTGCAACTGCCATATTTATACCTCCCTCTACACAAGAATTAAGTTTTTTTATAAATGATTTGAAAATCATCTTTGATAAGTTTTTTATACGCTAGGTAATAGTTCAATTACTTTTTCTATTTACTAATTTTCTAAAAAGGCTTCAAACTTTGAACAAATTTCTTTTAATTCCCTTGAATTTACTGAAATTGTTTTAATAATTCATAAATGAATCCTTTTTTGAAATATCAATATTTTTTATTACTATCAAATTTGATTTATTTAAGTTAAATACACTTGATAAGTAAAAATATAAACTCTTTCATATTTTTATAAAATAGAAATGAAAGAAATTCATTTTGCATCTTGATTCCTTTGGTTTGCTACTTGTTCTAAACCATACTTTGCTTCTCATTAGATGTTACATCTATGCATTTTTACCTAAGCATATTTGTACATTCCTGTTTCCTAGTTTTGTCAAAGGAATTATTTTTTCAATCGTCATTTTTTTCATAATTCATTTTGATTTTAAGTGAAATTAAAGATATTTGTCAAGAAAATTGTAGTATCTTGTAATAAATACCCATTTTTATGTAAAATATGGACTGTGGAACTCCACAATCCCGTATCTAGATTTAACGTTCTAAAAAAATTAAGGAATTATAATTGTCTTCTTTTTTACTATAATTTTTATAAAATAAAAAAACTCCGACAAAGCGGAGATTTTCCATTTAAGATTTCGGTTTAAATAACAAAGCAATTATAACCGCTATAAATATAGTAAAGGCGATTCCACCGGACGTCTTATCAAACATACCCGTAAAAATACCTATAAATCCCACTTGTTGAGCCTTCTCAAAACTTGCATGAGCCAAAGAATGACCAAAACTGGTGATCGGCAAAAGTGCTCCTGCCCCGCCGATATCAATCAATTTTTCATAAAAATGATTAAAATCCAACAATGTTCCTAGTGATACGAACAAAACCGTTATATGTCCTGTAGTCCATTTAAGCAGACACTTTATGAGTTCACCGAGTGCACATATTCCGCCACCAATCATAAAAGCACAAAGAAAAATCATTCTGCCACCTCCAACTCTATAGCATGAGCGATACAAGGTAACGAATTCTTTTGATTGATCATTGTCGGATTCATAAGTGCTCCTGTCGCACATAAAAGAACTCGCCGATATTTCCGAATAAGCATTTCTTTTTTTATATAGGATAACAAAACTGCCGCACTAGTTCCCGGACCGCTTCCTCCTGCAAAAACAGGTTGTCGATCGATATCATATAACAAAAGTCCGCAATCTCTATAATTACGAATTTCTCCAAACCGCTCTTCCAATGCCTTTAAAACAAGTTCATATCCAAAACTCGATAAATCCCCCGTTAATATCAAATCATAATCCGAAGGCTTTGTCCTTCTTTCCTTAAAATGCTCCAAAATCGTTTCAATAGCGGCTGGTGCCATTGCTCGTCCAAAATCCAAAGCATCAGAAAATCCTATATCTACCACTTTACCAATCGTAAATGAAGATATGCGAATCGGCGATTTTTTCTTTGTTATAATGCAACTGGCGGCTATTGTAGACGTAAAAGTTTGCGTATTTTCTTTTTCTCCTCCATACTCATTGGGATTTCGAAATTGTCGCTCCGCACTTTGATTATTGCTGGAAGTAAAAACCAAAATATTTTGAATCTTCGGATTATCCAAAAGTAAACTTGCCAATCCGATTCCCAACGCTATCGTAGAACATGCCGAATAAATACCGATTAAACTAATCCATAATTTTCTCATCGTATAACTGGTTGTCGTCAGTTGATTGGATAATTCTCCCCCGATTGCCAAATCTATTTCTTCCTGCGTTAGATTTAATTTTTCCAATAACATATCCATACTTTGATATAACATGGCTATCTCGCTATTTTCAAACGAAGTATTTATAAACGTTGAACTGTAATCAATATAATCTCCTATCGGTCCTTCTTTTTCCAATTCACCACTTAAAACAATACTATCCAAAAGAAATCTATTCTCAAACATAAAATTCATATTAAAACCTCTATAATATATCTTATGGAAGAAACAATAATCGCACTACAAGTCCCCAATACAATAACACTACCCGCAAGTTTCAAACAATTACTCCCTATTCCCAAAACAAGCCCTTCTTTTTTATATTCCATTGCCGCACTGACACATGCATTGGAAAAACCGGAAATTGGTATGGCAAGCCCACATTTGGCAATTTGTCCCATATCGTCATATATACCCACTGCAGATAAAATTGCGGCAAGAGAAATAATGATTATCAAAAGATAAAAATTCGATTCATTCGGCGAAAAAAACAAATTCAATATAGTTAAAATAACTTGTCCGAAAAGACATAATAAACCACCAAAGAAAAAGGCTTGTAAAAAACTTATCGTCATCTGTTTATAATTTCGTTGTGTTTTTACAAGACTTTCATAATATTTCGTTGTATTTTGCATAATATCACCTAATTCTATTATGCCTATTTATAGAAAATTTTATACTACCAATTCTTCTCTAAATGTAAGTACGTTCCTTCTCCTTTTTTACTCTCAACAATCAAACTGTCGCTGAACATTTCCATAATCGTAAATCCCAATCCACTTCGTTCTTCATCGGCTTTCGTAGAATATAAAGCCTCTCTGGCTAGAGCCACATCTTCAATTCCACAACCTTTATCGATAATATCGATTTTAACACAATCCGCATACAAGAAAACATTCATTTCGATATACTTATCTTCTTTATTATCATACCCATGAACAATCGCATTCGTTATTGCTTCACTGACAACTGTTTTTAATTCATTGATAAACGTAATGGTAGGATTATTATCCACCAACATCGCTCCCAACATATTTCGGATCACCGCAATATTACATCGCTTTGATAAAAACGTTAATCGTACTTCATTTTCCATTAATTTCTTCCCCCTATTCCCATTAAAATAGATTCTTCATTCTCCTGAATCAAACATATTTTATTTAATCCGGATAATTGGACAATTCTTTCAATCTTTTGATGAATATTACATAAAACCACATCTCCACCAACTCGCTTTAATTGGTGATAACGACCGATAATAAACCCAATTCCCGAAGAATCCATAAACTCCAATTTCTCCACATTGATCACCAAATGCTTAATCTTGTAATCATCAATATATCGACTGATCCTTGTTCGTAAATCTGTAACCGTAACATCGTCCAATTCACCCTTTAACCGCAATATAAGGGTATTCTTTTTCACATATACTCCCACATTCAATCCCATAGCATCACCATTTGAAATTATAAAGGAATCTAATATTAAAAAAAATACCTTCGACAAAACAAGTCCTTTTTTTCGTACAACAATTTATGACAATTTTATAGAAAATTTTTTCTATTTTATAAAATAAAAAAACTCAGACCATAAAATCCGAGTTTTATATCCACTGGTGCTCACTGTAAGAATCGAACTTACCTTTTAGCCTTACCATGGCTACGTTCTACCGATGAACTAAGAGAGCAAGTGCGATATAAATATACCACAAAATTATTATTTTTACAAGCACTATATCAATAACTTTTGATGCGTCTTCAAAAAGAATAAAAAGTAATCCTTCACTTTAACTATTCATTTTATTAAAAAATAAATAAAATACTTCAATTTGATATGATATTATACTAATATTTAAAATTCAAAAAGGACTATCCGCACAGTCCTTTTCCTTTTTTATTGAAGTGATTTAAAGTCTTTAATCGTCAAACAACAATATAACAATTCTATTTTTACCATTCAAGTATAATTTTACAATCCGGTTTAGAATTAAAAAAATTGTCATAATATTCAAGTTCAATATAATTAATATCATTGTTTAATGCAAATACCATTTCGGCTGTTTCCTTATGACCGGTTGATACACTACTAGGATACTTATAATTGATTACTTCATACGTTTCCAAAATATAATCATCTTTATCATATGCCTTAAAATCCATACTGCTTATATATAAATTATTTTGTAGAGTTTGATTTTCGTATTCATAAGAAATAACAATAACTTTTTTGGCTTGTGTGTCAGAAAATTGATTTCTTTCTTCGGTTTCTTTTACACCTGTAATCTTAAATCTATATTTGCCACTACTATTCGTTACATAGATATTATCATTTATTTTATAATTAGGTATTTCTTTAACATTTGAACTAGTTCCACTATCTTCTTTATCTGAACTAGTTTTATCCTCTTCCGCACTTGTGGTCGCAGTCGATTCAAAATCACACCCCGTCAAAATTAATACGGAAAATAATACAATAAATATTCCTAAAAACAATTTTTTCATAAACTCACCTTATTTCTCCCTTTCTTAATGTCTATATTATACCCCCCCCACGCATATTTTTGTCAATACTGATTTTTTCGTATAATTTTAGTGACATTCGATTAATTATAAAAAGAAAAAAAGGACTAAAATCCCAAAAGAATTTTAATCCTCTTCTTTAAAGTTTTAAAATATTGATATCTTCTATATCTACAATAGGAATAAGAATTTCCTTATTTTCCATTTGTAGTCGCAGTCCTTGTTCACTGACTTCTTTTACTACTCCTTCAAATGTAGCGGATTTCGTATAAATTTCGGCAAGCACATGAATTCGATAATACAACATCGCTTCGATATCTTCCAACCGATGTTTCGCCACTTTTTTTCTCGACTTCACTCTCGAATCATAATATTCTTGATTGGAAGTTGCCTCGCTTTTATCTTTTACCGAATCTATAAATAGTAATGGATCATTCATACATTATCACCTTTACTATACTATATGAAATAAAATCCAAATTATGACTTTTTTAAATATTTCGAAATTTCGGTAGCCGCCAACGCTCCGTCGGCTATTGCCTTAGATACTTGAAGTAAGCCCCCAATACAATCTCCTCCCGCAAAGATTCCTGTAATATTAGTCATATACTGTTCATTTACCATAATACTATTCTCTTTCATTGCGATACCCAAATGCTTTGCCAACGTAAATCCGGAAGCACTGCCGATAGCGATAAAACACCCTTCTACCGGATAAGATTCTTTTTCGGTAACAATATTTTGCAATTTGCCTTCGCCTTCGAATCTCAGTATTTTATCTTTTATTACTTTTGTATCACCAACATCAACCATTAAAGGTTTTCCATCGGTAAAAATAACCAAATCGGAAATCATTTGTTTTAAAATCTCCAATTCATGAAGCATATATGCTCCATTACCGATGATGGCCACTTTCTTCTTACGGTAAAAAAATCCATCACATATCGCACAATAAGAAACACCTTTTCCTTCATACGCACTTGCCGACGACAAAGAGGCTCGACTTGCTCCAACAGCCAATAAAATTGTTTTAGGTTGCCAAATATGATGGACGCCGATAACCTTAAATCCTTCATCTGTTTCTATGGCTAATACTTCGTCATTTACTACTTCTATTCCCAAATGCTTGGCTTGTTCGATTCCCTTTTCCAACAATTCTTTTCCTGTAATCGATTCAATACCATAATAATTTTCAATTTGATGTGCCTTTTCTAACGCACCACCGTCTTTTCCTACGACAATAGGATTAAATCCATATCTTTTCAAATAAATTGCGGCTTCTATTCCGCAAGGACCGAATCCGATAATAAGACAATCCGGTTTATTCATATAAGGCAATCCATTCCTTCATATTTTCTAATGGCATATACCCTATTTTCGTATCGACCAATTTTCCATCTTTAAACAACAAAACCGTCGGAATAGAAGAAATTTGATACATTTCGCTCAATTCCTCTTCCTCATCTACATCTACTTTACCGATAGAAATATCCATAGTATCTTGAAGTTCTTCCAAAACAGGAGTCAGCATTCGACAAGGTCCACACCAAGTAGCCCAAAAATCAATCAAAACAAATCCTTTTTGATTGATAAATTTCTCCCATTCTTCTTTTCTTAATTCTTTCATTTCATTCATCTCCTTTATATTCACTGTATTTCTTGGATAAAACCGATAAATCCACCTTCTCCAAAAAATCTTTTCCCTTTAACGTTTCCGGTTCATATGGTATCGCAATTTCTTCGCTATTTAACTGTTCCGAAGCCAAAAATAACGCAATAGCCACACAATTCGATAAATTCAGACTTCGAATTTTATCCGTCGTCGGAATGCGATAACAGTGCTCTAAATCCTGTTTTAAAATATCATAGGCAATCCCGATAGATTCCGAACCGAAAATCAAATAAATCGGTTCTTCATCTTTCTCAAACCGAATAGAAGAAGGAGATTTTTTTCCGTAACGGGTAAAATAATAATATTTTCCTTTATTCTTATTTTTAAAATCGGTAAAATCTTCATATACCTCGTAGTCAATATATTCATAATAATCCACACAACTCCGCTTCAATCTCGTTTCGTCCAAACGAAAACCCAAAGGCTTAATCAAATGAAGTTTCGCATGAAATCCGACACAACTCCTCATAATATTTCCCGTATTCTGCGGTATCTCCGGGTGATATAACACAACATTAATTTTCATAAAAACCTCTACTTATTCTTATACATTTTGACCAATTAAAGAATATGCATCATAATCCAAAACCTTAACTTTTATCCTTTGACCCAATTTCAATTCTTCCGTAGAAGCAACATAGATACAACCATCGATTTCGTCCGGTGCGTAATCATTCGATCTTGCCACATACATATAACTTTCTTCATCATATCCTACGACAAAAACATCTTCCAAAATGCTTCCGACTTTTTTGGCATTCTTTTCCAACATAATTTCTTGTTGGACTTGCATCAAACGATCATATCGTTGTTGTTTCACGCTTTCGGGAATATCATTCGGATACGTACACGCCTTAGTTCCTTCCTCAAGAGAAAAAGTAAATGCCCCCAATCGATCAAACTGAACCATTCGAATAAATTCAATCAATGCGTCCATATCCGTTTCTTCCTCATAAGGAAAACCCACAATAAATGTCGTTCGAAGAATGGCTTGCGGAATCTCTTTTTTTATTTTGGAAAACAAACTCAGCATAAATTCCTTATTCCCTCTTCTAAACATTTTATTTAATATCTTATCTTCACTATGCTGAATCGGAATATCAAAATATGGCATTACTTTCGGATTATTTTTAATAAAATCAATCAATTCATCGGTTACGATATCAGGATAAAGATATAAAAGCCGTATCTTAAAATCCCCTTCAATTTGAACCAATTTACTCAATAAATCCACCAAACTTAATTTATGATAAATATCATATCCATATTTTGTGGTATCTTGAGAAATCAAATTAATTTCATACACCCCATCAGAAACATGCATTCTGACTTCTTGCTCGATATCTTCTATCGGTCGACTCTTCAATTCTCCTCGAATAAGCGGTATTGCACAAAAAGCACATCGATTCATACACCCTTCGGATATTTTGACATACCGCATATAATCGGGAGTGGAATACACTCTATTCAAAAAAGATAAATCGGAAATAGGAAAGGAAGAATCCATAACATTCTTCAATATCTTTTTTATATTCCCATATTCATCGATTCCAATAAATCGATCCACTTCCGGCATCAAAGAAACCAATTCTTTTTTATATCTTTGAGATAAACACCCACAAACAACCAACTTAGCAGTTTCTTTCTTTTGATCCGCAACGGATAATATCGTATCGATAGATTCTTTCTTCGCCGATTCAATAAAAGCACAAGTGTTTATGATAATCAAATCCGCTTCTTCCACTTGTGAAGTGATTTCCACTTTCTTCTTAAAAATACCCAAAATCATTTCCGAATCCACTTGATTTTTCGCACAACCAAGACTTATCATATACAACTTCATACTACATTACCGCATTATAAATGCCAACCCTATTACTCCCGCAACAGAAACCAAAGATAATAAAATTGCCGTAAATGCTCCCTTTCTTTTCCGTATTAATCCATATAACAGACCGAATCCAACTCCGATCGCCCAATATATTTTGGCTAAATTTCCACTTTCAAAACTCTCTTCGAAAATCAACAAACGGATAAACCCAAATCCATAAAAGGCAGAACCAGCCGGAATACCGCAGAATAAAATACAATTCAAACAAGATAAAATCCGATGTTGCACCATCGCTCGCTTTCGTATCACATCTATATTTTGAGAAATTCTTTCATATTCATGTTCTTGTTGAAGAGAACGCTTCAAATTCAAATCCGAAAGATGAATCCATAAGATACAATCTCCTACTGCTCGATCGGTCTTATTCACTTTCAATAAATATACCAAAAGACTGATTCCGTAAACAACCGAAAAACCCAAAGTTAAGAAAACCGGAACCATCGAATAAACATCGAATAAATTCTTCCCCATCACAAAACCCAAAACGATATACAACGCCAAACTCAAAATAGACAATATTCCGATAAATAAAGACATTCCCATATATCGTTTCCATTTTTGAATCGTTTTTTCCTGTTTCAATACCATATTCAAAGAAGTATCTTCTTGTTGCGATGCCGTTTCCTTATCGGATTCTGTATCTATATTTTCCGTCGATAATTTCACCGTATGATCCTTCATATAATCATAACAGATAAATGTATTACAATAGGCTTTATCCAACACAAACTGTTCTTCGTCAACATTCTTTTTAATTCCGATTTGTCCTTTTCTCACATACCGAATAAATTCAATATATATATCATATAATTCGGAAGACAAATGCACGTATTCTTCAAATCCGGCATTCTTTTCCACTTTTTCTTTCTTCTTTTGAATCTCTTTTAATTTATTTCGAATCTCTTTGGATTCTTTTTTATAAGTATAATTCTCATAATTTTCCAATAACCACCAAAAGAACGTTCCGTCCAATACTCTCTTTAAATCCTTTTCATCAAATTCCTGTCTTAACAACAACACCGCTTTAAAAACAGGCATTTCCGTATTTCGCATATCAAATACCGGCCGAAATCCTACCTTATGTGCCAACAATAAACCGAATTTATCCTTTTTCACGATTTCCAACGTTTCCCGAAATCCTTCTTCATCATAGATAAAAACATTGGCGATATGACTACGCAACGACTCCACATAATCATAATCATAGAACGTAGTCAAATACTCCATAACGAAAGGATCATTTATATTCTTTTCTATAAAATACGCATCTTGTTCCAACGTAGGTTCGATATTCAAAGTAGCGTACGTTTGACTGATACCGGAATCCTCAATAAACGTAAAAATCGCTTTATGATCCTTCCCGTATTTCTTTAATGCTTTGACAAACGCTTTAAAATCATAAACTTCTCCATTGATTACTACTCTTTTATCCGAACATAAATGAAATATAAGAAACGTTAAAACCGAATTTTTATATTTACATTCCGTAAAATAAGATACAATCTTAGAAACAATTTTCTTATTTTGTTTACGAATAAACCCAATCAGTTCTTTGGTTCTGTCATATATATCCTGTAATGCATAACCAAAATTTTCGGATAAAGCGATACCCAATTCATCTAGAGTATGACATTCCGTATCCAAAAAAACATAATTCTTTTTACCCATACGCTTCCTCCTCCTACAGACAATCGCTATCCAAAAAGATAGTTACCGGACCATCATTCAAAAGTTCTATCTTCATATCTGCCCCGAATATTCCTCTTTGAACAGATATAGTATTTGCTTCTAATACCTTACAATATGCATCATATAATTCTTTTGCGGATTCAAAATCCATCGCTTCGGTAAAAGATGGTCGATTTCCATGCTTACAATCCGCATACAACGTAAATTGCGAAATCGCCAATATAGATCCATTTACCTCATGAACACTTAAATTCATTTTATGATTTTCATCTTCGAATATCCGCAACCCTATTGTCTTTTTCGCCAACATTTCCACTTCTTTCAGACTATCTTTTTTATCAAACCCAACCAAACATACCATTCCGTTTTGAATCTGACCGGTTACTTCTCCATTGACTTTACAAGACGCATACGCACAACGTTGAATCAAAACTCTCATACATTATCTCTTTCTATATTAAATACAAATTTTATCTTATTCATATTGACAATCATCTTTTCCAACTCCACCAAAGACGAAGTCATTACCTTTAATTTTACCGTTGTTTCCAAATTATCATTGCTATTCGCCGAAATCGCCAAAATAGACATTCCACTTGCCGATACAGTATTCATAATTTCCAATAATAAATTCATACTGCTAGTCGCATGAATCTTGATACTGGCAGGATATTTTCTTCCCGGATTGGTTGCCCAAGACAATGGAATCAGTCTTTCTTTTTGAAAATTTTTTACATTCCTACAATTTACATTATGAACGACAATTCCATTTCCTTTTGTAACATAGCCGAAAATCTTATCTCCCGGTATCGGATTACAACAACTTCCCAATTTTAACTGCGGATTCAATAAACCTTCTACCACAACACCCGTTTCACTATTTGTCGTTAAAATCCTTTGATTTCGCTCTATTTGTCGATTTAAAGCGATTTCTGCCGTATTTTCTTCACTACCT
The DNA here is from genome assembly GCA_947592005.1 of uncultured Anaeroplasma sp. Lineage (GTDB taxonomy): Bacteria > Bacillota_I > Bacilli_A > Acholeplasmatales > Anaeroplasmataceae > Anaeroplasma. Next base: position 23,842 of record CANQDJ010000001.1, on the reverse strand, counting down.
AAATATTTAGAAACAATCGTTTTAGTGGAAATATTCCCTTTCGCAATCTCCAAATATAAATCTTCTAATGAATTGATATTATTTTTATTAAACGATTTTAATAATTCATCGGAAATATCATAAGATATCACTTTATTCAAATGGAATTCATTATCCAAACTATCCTTACCTTGTTGAATCAAAATATCTCTATTCTGTTTATTCAAAAAACTCTTTATCTTATGCTTCGCATGAGTGGTTTTAGCAATTTTCAACCAGTTTTCAGAAGGACCGAAAGAATTTTTATTCGTCTTAATCGAAATAATATCTCCCGTTTGTAATTCATAATCCAAAGGAACAATATGATTATTCACAATCGCTCCTACCGTCTTATTTCCGATATTCGTATGAATTTTATATGCAAAATCCAACGGAGTAGCCCCTCTCGGAAGATCGATTACTTCTCCTGTCGGAGTATAGACATACACATTCGTACTTAATATTTCTTCCTTAATGGTTTCTACATAATCTTTCGCTTCAGAAGGCTTTTCTTCCTCTTCGGAAAACCGTAAAAGTTCTCCATACCACTTCAACTTTTGAGCAATCTCGAATTGTTCCTTTTCCTTAGAATACTCTACATTCTCCTTATACGCCCAATGTGCAGCGATACCATACTCGGCAACACGATCCATCTCTTCCGTTCGGATTTGAACCTCAAAAGTAAATCCGTCATTGGATATAACCGTCGTATGCAGGGATTGATACATATTCGGTTTCGGTACAGCTATATAATCCTTAAATCGTTTTGGTACGGGAGTATAATGAGCATGAATCAACCCCAAAACCTGATAACACTCTCCTACTGTTTCCACAATTACCCGAATTGCCAAAACATCATAAATATCTTCAAACGCTTTATTCTGCGTTTTCATTTTCTTATAAATACTATATATATTTTTAATTCTTCCTTTAATCTGCATCTTCTTAAAAGAATACGGTTCCAAAAATTTCTTAATTTCTTCAATCGTATGATCGACATTCTGAATTCTTGCCGATTGATCGGATTTTATTTGAGTCAAAATCTTATTATACATCACATTATCGACATACTTTAATGCCGTATCTTCCAATTCCGCTTTGATTTTAAACATACCGAGTTTATGAGCCAAAGGTGCATATATCTCCAATGTTTCTCTGGCAATACGAACCTGTTGTTCGGAATTTAACGCCCCCAATGTTCGAATATTATGTAAACGATCGGCAAGTTTCACGACAATAACCCGAATATCTTTCGCCATCGCCAATAAAATATGTTGATGATTTTCCACTTGTTTTTGTTCCAAAGAAACAAACTTTAATTGCCCAACCTTTGTAACCCCATCAACCAAAGAAGCGATATCCGCACCGAATTCCCTTTGAATATCCTCATTCGTACAATCGGTATCTTCTACCACATCATGTAAAAGAGCGGCAATAATCGTTGCTGGTCCAACATGCAATTCCGTAAGAATACAAGCCACATTCAATGGGTGAATGATATATGGTTCCCCGCTTTTACGAAGTTGACCGTTATGAAATTTCACAGCCAAATCATACGCTTTACGAATCGCATTCTGATCGCTTTCTTTATGAATATATGTACTTGTCAACTTATACAAATCGTCATACTCCGTATAGCTCATACCATACACCTCTTGTTTTTATTCTCCTTCAAATTCCATCAAAGAATACACATCATACTTTTTTAAAACATCTCTACCTTTTAAATCTACCAAATCTATAATAAAAGCGAATCCAACCACTTCCGCACCCAACTTCTCACATAAATGAGCCGCTGCCAAAGCCGTTCCACCCGTCGCCAATAAATCATCGATAATTACAACACGATCTCCCTTTTTTAACGCATCTTTATGCATCGAAAGACTATTTGTTCCATATTCCAAACTATATTGTTCCGTAATCGCTTCTCGAGGTAACTTTCCCGGCTTACGAATGGGAACAAATCCCAAATTCAATTTTGTGGCAACCGGACACCCGAACATAAACCCTCTCGCTTCCGGACCCACAATCATCGTAGCCCTTTTTTCTTTCGCATATTCTGCCAATTTATCACAAGCATAAGAGAACGCTTCGGCATTCTGCATCAACGGAGTAATATCTCGAAAGATAATTCCCTTTTTGGGAAAATCTTCTATACTCGCAATAAAATTTTTTAATTCCATAATACTGCCTCCTTGTAATTATATATAAAATTATATCATATTCTTTAATGCTGATAAAGGCATTAAATTAAAATTTTAGGAGGTTTTATTATAAAAAAACATAAAAAAGTAAAAACCATTTTATTCAGTATGATTGCCATAAAAATTCTTGGTATGTTATACAAAATTCTAACAACTCGTATGTTGGGCTTAGATGGAATGCGGTTGATTTCCATGATTATGCCAACCTTATCCCTCTGTCTATGTCTATCCTCCTTATCCATTCAAACGGTATGTAATCAAAACATTGCCAGCAATCTCCATATAAAAACGACGAGAATCAGTATTATTATGTTATCTTGTCTACGAGTAACCCTAATCTCTTCCTCCGTCGTTTCCATCGCCATGTTATTATCCTTTCCGCTCTATAAAATCATATTTCAAGAATCTTTTATCTACTATCCCCTTTTACTCTGCATACCCCTATTATACTTATCCAATACATCAGGAGTAATGAAAGGATACTTAGAGGCAAACAATCAATTCTTTTTAACCTACTTATCCAATTTGGTTGAATCTCTTACAAAACTATTCGCTACTATTCTTCTACTTATTCTATTTAAAAACCAATCCCTATCCTTCAAAATCATTATCGTCTTTGCTTGCCTTACCCTATCCGAACTCTCTTCTTGTATCATTTTAGCCTACAAAATAAAAAAACATCATAAAATTCAAATCATAAAAACTCAAAACTACGAAAGAAAAATACTAAAACAAGCCATTCCCTTAACTTTGACTTCCCTATCCGCTACCATATCCGGCTACATTACTCCCTTCGTATATTATTACGCCTGCAGTAAAATCCATATTGACTTCAAAGAATCCACCACTTACTTCGCCCTCGTCACCTCATACGCTATCCCCTTCTTAATCAGCGGACAATACGGCATTCTATCTATCGCCAAATTCATATTTCCGAATATAACCAAAAACATCGGTAACGACAAACAATTAAATTCCCTTTTGGATAAAGCATTTCTACTAAGTATCGGTATCGCTATCGTAAGTTTCAGTATTTGTTACTACCAAGCCGAAAATATGTTACGTCTGATGTATGACGACACCACGAGTGCGGCGATCGTTCGTTTTCTGGCTCCCGTCTATCTATTCGTCTATTTCGATCCGATATGTGTCGTTATCCTTCAAGCCTATAAAAAAGAAAAATCTCTATTATGTATCACCATATTCTCACAAATAGTAACCATACTGAGTATCTTTCTTTTATCCATGCACCCATTCTTTAATACCGCAGGATATATCGTCGGCTTTTCTATTGGAGCCTTATGCAAATGCATACTATTCTTCTTTATTGCCCTTCGCTCCGTTTCCTATCACCCAAACACCAAAAAATACCTTTTTTTCCTAACTATATCCTTCCTTTATATCCTACTGATTCACTTCAACAAACATCTTTCTTTTTATCTAACCGCAACGGTATTTTACATTGGGATATATCTTTGCTCTTTTTACTTTCTTTATAATAGTAAAGAAACCAATCTTTCTCCACAGAAGCATACATAATTTTCTTTAATAAAAGACTGTTTTTCATCAAAATATATTCAATATCCTCTTTTAAAACTCCGATACATTCCATATTATCCAAAACATATTCCCCACTTAAAATAATCGGCATAATAAAATTCTTATTTTCATTCTTCTTCATAATCGATAAAGATCCATTCGTTTCCAATACCGCAAACTTAATCTCATTAATATCCATAATATCAGCTTGCCGCATCTGACCGACTAAATCGTCCATCGTATATAGTTCTTTCCGCATATTTTTAATCTTCAAAATACCATTATAAACAATAATCGTCGGTGATCCATCACAAATATTTCTTAATTTGGCTATTTTCAATAAAACAAACGATAAAGTCTTTTGTAATACCGCCAATAAAATCAAACATAACACAGAAGCCAAAAAAAATCCATCATTATCAATACCCAAAGAGGCAATATCGGCAATAATCAAAAGAATAACCAAATCAAAAATAGATAACTGTCCCACTTCTCTTTTCCCCAAAATCCGTAATAGGAGAATTAAAACAAAATAGATAATCCCGATTTTAGATAAAATCCAAAAATAATTCATCATTCTTCACCATTTTTATTCTTTCAAATTCTTACAAAACTTATACCGAACTATGTATAAAATTTCTTCTGTCTTCATACCTTTAATTAGGTGATAACTATGAAACAAAAAATCCTAAGCGGTATCAAAATTTACGCTTGTTGTATCCTATACGTAATGTTGTCGGCGTTCCTATATTCCTTTTATTTAATGAAAACCAACCACGATTCCAATCGAGTATTCGAACTCATTCTCGGAATTACCACATTCCTTCTTTTAGGACTTCTATATGCCAATATGATTCATAAAAGAGGCTTATTTGTCGGTTTGGGTGCCGGAATCATTCATATTTTTCTCATTTATTTTATCTATTTTTTATCGACGGGAAACTTCCAACTTCAAATTTTTCCGATTATAATCTACATTCTTTCTTCCTCCCTTGGAGGAGTTTTGGGAATAACCTTTAAAAAAATTGTATAATGTGATACAATATCAGCAGGTGATACAATGAAACCACTTGCGTATAGAATACGTCCCACTTCCTTAGACGACATCGTCGGGCAAGACCATTTGGTTGGTAAAAAAGGCGTCATTCGAAAAATGTTGGAACAAAACAAAATATTTTCTTTTATCCTATACGGCCCTGCGGGTTGCGGAAAAACAAGCATTGCCGAAATCGTTACCGCTGCGTATCCGTTATCTTCTTTCTCTTTTAACGCTTCTTGCGATACAAAAGCGAAACTGAAAGAAATCGCCGATAGTGCGAAATACTATCCCAATACATTATGTATCATCGATGAAATCCATCGAATGAAAAAAGATGTACAGGATTTTCTTCTGCCGTTTTTAGAATCCGGCAGTCTTACCATTATCGGATTAACAACGGAAAACCCATATCGATCCATTAATCCTGCCGTTCGATCTCGATGTCATATCTATCGAATGAACGAAATTAAACAAAGCGATATTATTCTTTTATTGCAGCGAACGATAGAAAAGGAAAAATTCTTTCCGATTCCGCTCGATATCTTAAACTACATTTCCATCGTTTCTTCTTGTGAAGTGAGAACCGCACTCAATATGCTTGAAATTATCACAATGATGGATAAAGAAGAATTGACTTTGGAAAACGTAAAAGCCCTTATCGGCAAAAAGGCATTTCTTATAGACGAAAAAGGAGAAAACTACTACGATGTGGCTTCCGCTTTTATCAAATCCATTCGAGGAAGCGATCCCGATGCCGCCCTTCACTATTTGGCAAGACTTCTCCAAACGGAAGATCTAGAATTTATAAGTCGACGCCTTCTTTGTTTGGCATACGAAGATATCGGTTTGGGCAATCCCAACATCGGTCCTCGTGTCTACGCCGCTACACAAGCCGCTTTGTCTTTAGGTCTTCCCGAGGCAAGATTACCTTTAAGTTATGCCGTAATCGATTTAGCCACTTCGCCGAAATCCAATTCTGCTTATTTGGCAATCGATGCCGCAATTGCCGATTTATCTACATTGACTTCTATGGAAATCCCACCGCATATTCTGAATAAAGAATTAAAAAGCGGAAAAGTAGAATACAAATATCCCCACGATTATGAAAACGACTATGTCAAACAACAATATATGCCGAATGCGTTATTGGGAAAAGTATATTATAAGCCCAAAAATACAGGCTCTTATGAAAGAGCCATTCAAGAATATTTAAAAAAACTTAAAGACGATGAATGATTTTTTCAAAATCATCTAAAGAAATATAAGGAGTTTGTCCATGATACAACCTATTTTTGGTTTGGTAAAGGAAATCTCCTTTTTTTTGTAATCTACAAGCAATATCACACCCAAACACTTTTACCGAAGTAGCCACATCTGCCAAATAAAAAGAAACAATATCACAATTTCCCATATTGATTTTATGTAGTCCTATTCTATCTCTTATAATCACACAAATAATCATTCCCACTTTAATTCCGAATTGAAGAATATACGATAACTTCTGTAAAATATTCGTATCAAACATCGAAACATTAAAAAAGATAATATGAAAAATCGGCTTCATTTCCTCATATTCACTCCCCATCGTCCTAATCTTCTTATTCGCTTCTCCAATCGTATCTACTTCCAAATACTTCATCACTTCACTTCTTCTCTCATACTCACTAAACGCTTCATCAAACGCAATAGAAGCCGAACGATCATTATTAATATAATGTAGACGACTGCCGTTTAAAATTCCAAATTCGTGAAATAAATCATAAAAATAAATATCTTCCGGAAGATACCCCTTAAACAAAAGTGAAGCGACAAAAGAACGAATAAACGTTTTCACTCCACTTGTCAAATCTCCCAATACACAAAGTGTTTTTCCTTGTTGAATCTCCAATTCTATCCCATGATTATCTATATCCATACCCAACACAATCCCACCGGGATTATCATGAGCCAATAAAATACTTTTCAAAGTCAAAAGTTTTTTAAATTGATTAGAAATTTCCACATAAACCACCAAATCATTCTTAATAAAAAAACAACACTTATTAAAAAAACCACTAATCTCCGAAATAATACTTTCACTCTTATGTGCCAACTTTAAAACAAATCTTGAAGACGTATAAGAAGTTTGAAACGAATCACAAACACAATAAATATGATTCTTGCTGATATACGTCTTTAACGCTTCAAATCGCTCTTTATTGATCTCCTGTTGTAAAGTAAAATTCACCACTTCTTCATTATCCATCAAAATCGACAACGGAATCTTAGGACTCTTACTTTGTGTTTTCGGATAATGCATATTCTTAAAATAATCTCGAACAGAGTGATAAAATTGAATAGGAATTTGTTTCAATCTACCACCCTTAATAAAAGAAAACAATTTAAAATCAATAATATAACATATCCCGACACCGATACACCCAATCGCCAAAAGAATCGCTCCGATCTTTCCACCGATAAACATAATAACCTGTAGAACCAAAGCGACAACAATTCCTCCTCCACAACTGAAATCCTGTTCGAAATGGCGAAAATACCTACCATACAAGGCAACCGTCTTACTCATAACAGTTCGATTGGTCATCATCAAAGCATCATATAAACCCAAATGGGCAAAGACAGATAATCCGAAATAAATCAAAATCACCCCAAAAAAGAAAATATGATGCAGATCTACTTTTTTATTCAAAACCAAATCTTTAATAGAATAAAAAACAGTAAACAACAACACAAATATAGAAAAATCACCGAATACGATTCGAAGAAGCAAATAAACAAATTTAAAATTCCCCACTCTTCCAATCATAAGCACACAAAATATAGTCAAAAAGATCCCTACCGCAATACTAAAATAATTCTTCTTTTCTTCTTTTAATTTAACCTTTGCCTTCGGCATCTTATCACCCTCCAAGATACAATACCAAAAACAAAATAAAAAAAAAGAAGAAAATGCACTAAGAAGTGCTTTTCTTCATAATTTCCATATCCGTTGAAATCAAAACGGGAATAATAATCGGATTTCTCTTCGTATCTTTATAAATATAATGCGATATTTCATTCTTAAGACTCGTCTTATAATCACTCCAATTAATGAACTTAGAAGTCAAAAACTTATTCGATACCATAAAAAATATCTCTCGGATACGTTCCAAAATATCGTCATTCTCTTTTGTATAAATAAATCCCTTTGTTACAATCTCCGGTCCGACCAAAATCGTTTTGGTTCGAGGATTGATATTCGCCGAAATCAAAACCACACCGTCTTCTGCCAAAAGTTCTCGATCTCGCATAACCACATCACCGACATCTTTAAATGCCTTTCCGTCAATCAAAATCTCCGAACAAGGAACATCTCCCGTAATTCCGATATATTTTCCATTTTCAAAACTTAATATATCTCCGTTATCCGCAATTAAAATTCGCTTATCTTCATATCCTATACAATTCGCCACAATCCGTAAAGCGTATTGATGCCGATACTCTCCGATAATCGGAATCACATACTTCGGTTGTAAAATATTAATCATCTCTTTAATTTCTTCTCGATTTGCCGAAGATGCCGGCAACAAATTCGCATTCAACTCTTTTACCTTACTTGTAACATGATAGATAATATCCAAAGTCCTTGCCGCCATTTTTTCCGTTCCCAAATACGGCGTAGTCAAAATAACCACCGTATCCGTCGGCTCCAAATGAATCAACCGATCGATCTGTTTTGACATTCTTTGTAACATAAAATACGGTTCGTGCCGTTCTCCCGTAACCAAAACGACCAAATCCTTATCGTTATTATCACATTTATCATCGATATACCGCAAATTCGCCAAATTCTTTTCCGGAATACTCAAATATCCCAAAGCCATTGCCTGATTGACAATCTTTTGCGTCTTTCTTCCTATTATCGCAATCCGTTTATTATGTTCTATCGCTATATTCACAATCTGTTGAATACGTAAAATATCCGAAGAAAACAGCGAAAAAATCATACGATTTTGAGTTTGGGACATCAAATTGGTAATCCGCAATTTAAACTCCAAAATACTTCCTCTGCTTTGTTCCGTATTCGCACCCAAAGACTCTGTCAACAAAGCCAAAACACCCTCTTTGGCAAAAACAGCCAACGAACGAAACATATATGCATAATTGATTTTGGAATTTTGATCGAAATTATAATTACTGGTATATATAATATACCCATCTTCCGTTTTAACGGCAATTCCAAAACATTCGGGAATATTATGCGACACCTCAAAAAATCGTATCGTTGTGTTTTTAAATTTCAATGCCGTCTTAACCGTTACTTCCACAAGTTGATCCGCTGAAACAGAAACCCCGTCTTCTTTTAACCGCTCTTTCAATACCGCCAAAGTAAATCGAGAACCGTAGATCTTAGTCGGAATTTCTTTCAACAAATGCGAAACACCACCGATATGATCATCATGGGCATGAGATAAAAACACCCCTTCTATACGTTCTTTATTCTCTATCAAATACGATAAATCATTGACAATAATATCAACACCATATAGTTCGGAAGTCGGGTATTTCAATCCGCAATCAAGAATAAAAAGTGATTTTTCTACTTCTAAAACATATAAATTCTTACCATTTTCTTGGACGCCACCTAAAGCGAAAAAATTGATTCTGCTCATATTTTATAAAATAAAACCTTGTGTTTTACTTTATCTCCTTTCTTCATATTTAATTCGAATCGAATATCGGAATTTTTTTCATTATATAATATTTTTTCAAAAATAACAAGGTTATTGGTGAAAATCAATAAAATTTTTTATTAATTTCCCTGCTGTCCCAGCGGCATATTTCGAAGGAATAGCGGATAAAATCTCATACTCTATTCCCTCTTCTTCGATTCGATTCAAATCAAACCCATACGGAGAAGAAGAAACATCGACAATTCTTTTGTTTTTCAACAACCGATAATCTATATCCAAATTCTTGGGAATCGTATTTATAATCAACGTATGATCCTTAGGAAAATCCTCTAAAGCATACCCTTCCAACGTAGCGTATTTCTTTTCTATTTCTTCTTCCGTATAAACAGAAAAAGAAACATGTAACATACGAAGCATCTTTGCCAAATAAAATCCGATATTCCCATATCCCAATATCCATACTTTTTCTTCTTGAATACTCTTATCGGATCTTTGTAGCAAATGCAGTAATCCAATAGCCGTTAAAAACGCATTCTCTTGAACAAATTTCCTATCTTTCAAAATCTCATATAACTTTATTTTTTCCTCATCGCATATTTTTCTTAACTCATCATTAGCATTTCCGACATAAATTGTCTTTATGCGATTTATTCTCAAAATATCCAAAAGATTCAAATTGCTCTGCCGAATTTTATAATCTTTCGCTATTCCTCCAAAAGGTAACAACAAAGAATCAATTCCATACAAATCCTTCAAATCTCCCGATAAAACAGAATCGGGAATCATTTGCGATAAATAGGCGTATCGCACATCACCTTTTATTATTCCTAACAATTTACCACCATATATAAAATATGATAAAAAAAGAAAAGATGCCACCGCATCTTCTCCGTTTTTACTTAGCGAAGCATTCTACTTCTACTTCAACACATAATCCCTTATTCGGAACCATAGTGTGATTTGGCAATTCTTCACCATTGTATCCCTTTTCCACAGAATCCCAAGTCTTTGCACAAAGAACTTTAAACTCCACAGGCTCTCCTGCCGGTAAAAGTTTTGCTACAGTGTATTTCCCGCAAGCCTCACACTTTTCCAACTTAACAGCCTTCTTCGGATTCCATTCTCCCAATGCGGGTACAGAACCGACAACATATACTTCTTCACACGGTGTGTTTACTGCCACTTTTATTTCTACTTTTGTGTTAGCCATGTTATTTCCTCCTTTATAGGATATAGTATAATATAAAACCAGCCAAGAATAAAACATAAAACGTTTCCCAAATCGTTTCTTCCCTTTTTAATGCATATTTTTTTAAATTTTTACAAAAAATATAACTGCATTATAAAGAATTTATGATAATATAAATATGGTGATACAGTATGGGTTTAAATTTTCCAATCAAAAGAAAAGAAAGACAAAAAATCATAAACAAAGCCAATTTGGGAATGGATTTTGAAGAATTAATCAATGAATCCAACGAATATTATTTAAACAATAATATTGCGGTTATACATAAAAAACCGACTCCTGTCCAAATTGTAAAAGTAGATTATCCAATGCGGAGTAAAGCGGTCATTACGGAAGCCTACTACAAAACACCTTCCACTACCGACTATAATGGAATCTATAAAGGGAAATACATCGATTTCGAGGCAAAAGAAAACCATAATCCGACGGCATTCCCTTTAGCCAATATTCACCCACATCAAATAGAGCATTTGAAAAAAATTATCGAACATGGTGGTATCGGTTTTATGATTTTTTATTGGACGGCCTACAATGAATACTATATTATGCCCTTTCCCATTATCGAAAAATATTGGGAAAATGCCAAAAAAGACGGAAGAAAATCCATACCTTACAAAGAATTTAAAGAAAACGGCTACCTTATTAAAGAAGGCTATTTACCTAGACTTCCTTATCTGAAGGTAATTGATGAAAACTTTCTTTAAAATATTATTTAAAACATTCACTGTATTTTTATTTATCCTTACGATTCTTTTTACTATCGTAGGAGGAACGGTTCTTTATAAAACCAAAAAAGCAAATTTAGTCTTAAAACAAGGATATACTCCTATTAAAATATACGATTCTCAACAAAATTTAATATCTACCGACAGTTGTTATTACTCTTATGTTTCCATACAAGATGTAGCGGATACAATCATTCAAGCATTCGTTTCCATCGAGGATAGAGATTTCTATAAACATAACGGTTTTTCCACCAAAAGAATTATCAAAGCCATCGGAAACAATATTTCCAAAAGAAATATTTCTCAAGGGGCTTCCACAATAACTCAACAATATGTAAAAAACGTATTTTTAACTAACGAAAAAACAATCACTCGTAAAATAAACGAAATCGCTATCGCTTTCGAATTAGAAAAAAGATATACCAAAGATCAAATTATGGAAGCCTATTTAAATTCCATTCTGTTCGGTGGAAATATCTATGGAATCAAAATGGCTTGCCTGTATTATTTCAATAAAGAACCGAAAGATATTTCGGTATCCGAAGCCTGTTATTTAGCAGGTATGATACAAGCCCCCAATCGATACAATGCCTATAAAAACCCCGAAGCAGCAAACAAAAGAAAAAATGTCGTCTTAAAATGTATGTTGGAAGAAGGATATATCGATTCCACCACATACGAAAAAGAAAAAGATATTTCCATACAAACACTTTTGGCAAACCAATCGGTAAAAACATCTCCCAACTACTTATCTTCTTATTTAGATTATATCTATGACAGTATAGAAGAAAACAACCAAGCCATACATGAAATACATACTTATTTGGATAGCGATATTCAAAAAGAATTATTTCGAATTATGCAAAACGAATACAATCTATTCAACGATCCAGAATTAAATTGTGCTATCGTCGTATTGGATAATGCCACTTATGGCGTAAAAGCATTGGCAGGAAATCGAATTACCGACCGAAAAGTATTAAACTACGCCTATGATGTTTTACTACAACCCGGTTCTACTATCAAACCCATATTGGATTACGCTCCCGCTATTGAATATCTATCCTATGGTCCTTCTACTATTTTAATGGACGAAGAATATACCTATCATACCGGAGAAATCATTTCATAACTACGACCATCAATATTTAGGAGCAATTCCTTTAAGAAAAGCCTTAAGCGATTCAAGAAATGTCCCCGCAGTTAAATTATTTAATTTAGTCGGCTATGAGAAAGCATTCTCCTTCGCTTCCAATATCGGAATTACTTCCAAAGAAATCTATGAAGCAGACGCCATAGGCGGGGCGACCAATGGGTATTCTTTACTCCATTTAGCAAACGCCTATCAAGCCTTTGCCAATTTGGGATATTATAAACCCGCCAGCGGTATCGCTTCCATTCAATACGATACCTATACCAAACAAAATTCCGACAAACCGATTTTAGCGATGAAACCCACAACCGCATGGTTGATCAATAATATCTTACATGATGTGTTTCAAGGTTCTTCTTACGATTTAGATAATACCTACCTAATGGCAAAAACCGGTCAAACCAATTATGACGAACCGACATTAAAAAAATTCAATATCCCTTATGGTTCAACCAAAGACTCCCTATTAATTGCCTATACCAAAGATATAACAATCGGAGTATGGGTTGGCTATAACACCATATCTTCTACTCACTATCTCGATCGTTATAAAAAAAATATCCCTAGAAATATAATGCGGATTCTACTAACCCAATTTGCCAAACCCAATCAATATTACGATACAATCGACGGCATCGAACAACGACAAATCACCTATTATAACAACCAAGCCTATCTATCCGATACATCAGGATATTATGAATATTTTATAAAAGGAATGGAACCCCATTCCTATCCAAACCTACTACAACAAGCATAAAGGAGAAGGACCCCCTTCTCCTTTAATCCATTATAATACTCAAAACATACGCTTTCCCATGCGAATCCACCACATAAGTAGCCCGATTCCTGTCAAACCTTTTCATTCTCTTCATCAGATAAACACACTTCAATCGACATTGCTTTTCGTTTTCTATATGCAAAACTTGTAGAAACTTATAACATTGTTCAAAACATATCGTTCCCGTCAAAACATCTTCTTTCGATACATTACTTACAAAAGCAAATTCTTTTATAATCTTTATCAAAATATAAATCAAACTCAATATAATAAACAATAAAATAAAAATAATTGCTATACTACGACTAATCAATAAAGCAAATATAAACTCCGTAATAAATAAAATACAAGCAATAGATAACAGTATAACTCGAATACCAATCGCCGTTTTTGAAATATTCTTCATAAATTATTAACCTTTTTCTTTCTAACAGTTTTTAAAACTTTACTGCATACCCTTAAGGCTTTTATATTATAGCAATAAACCAAATCTTTATCAACTCAATTTTTATGCTTTTTTAAAATTATTTCAAAAAAATAAATTCATATTTCTATTAAAATTTATAATTTTATTGAGTTTATACCATTTTTCTACATAATACCTTCCAATTCGACAAAAAGAAAAAGGAGTCTTCCAACTCCTTAATTCCATTCTACAATATTACCACCAGCATCATAATGCCAATACCTATATCCATCATCACTAGGTTCTACATTACTATAAAAATATATAGTAGCATTTGTTAACCCCGTATTATCTGAACCTATTTTAATAGAATTACATTCATCTTTCGTTCCCTTATAATATACTTTGTCTAACTTGCTACAATTTTGGAAAGCCTCATATCCTATACTTATTACAGCATTACCTATTTTTTTCTATACCATTTGGTATTGTAATCCTTGTTAAACTACTACAATTTTCAAAGGCTTTTTCATCTATATGTAATACAGGTAAATTTCTATATTTTTCAGGTATTATAAGTTCTTTCAAGATATTATCTTTTAATCCTGTTACTATAATATCCAATTACATTATTACCTTGTTTAATTTTTCCAAAATACAGTTCCTCAGAAGTTTCTTGTGGTTCTTCCTCTTCGGGTTCTTGATTATTATTGCTATTATTGTTACTAGGTATTTCTGCTCTATAAACCTTTTTACAAGAAGTAAGCCCTACTAACAATAAAGTAAAGAACATAATAGCAACTACTACCATTTTCCATTTCATAGTTTGCCTCTCTATACTATTTTAAATACTACTTTAAGTTATTTTTAAATGCATCTATTCTTTCTTGTACACTCTTAGGAATATCAATAGTAGTCGTATCAAAATCGGAATATTTTAAATTATATTTTGCATTATAAGAAACTTGTCCATTTTTTACATCGCATTCAAAGGTCATTTTGGATAATCTTCCTTCTGATAATTTGACATCAAAATTTTTCATTTCCATTTCAAACTCTGAGGCAAGTTTAATAGATCCGTTAAAAATATCTTTTCTTAAAGTAAAACCACTAGAACTTTTTTCAAAACAATTATAATCTAAATTATATCTACTATACCAACTTGTTTTCATTTCTTCTTGATAACTATCCAATATTTCCTGTCCAAAGGGCATTGTACTTATTTCCCATTCCTCATCATTGTATCTAGAGAAATTGTAAAAAGTACCATCTATTGGAAATAAATACAAATCTGTTGAGTATACTCCGTAATTTACAGAAATATATGCAGAGTCATTTGTAAGTTTTTCTACCATTTTTATTTTATCAACTGAAATACCATCTTCTACAATCGCAGGAGAAAGTTTTATATCGGCATTTACAGTAAAACTTGTATATTTTTTTGAATCATTTGTTGATTCAAAATAACTTTTAGTAACAATATCTCCATTTTTTAAAGCAGGAGTGTAAAACCGAAATATGTATATCTCGTTCACAGCGTCGTAATAGCATAAAACATAAATTTTTATAGTTTGAAAAGTAAGTGGTTCATTTTCCATTTTTTTAACAGAAAGAGGACTAAAAGAATTAAAATTATTTTCTTTTAATGACTCTATATATTTAACTTCTACCTCTTCAACATAAGAAAGTCCATTTTTATTTTCCTCAGATAAAGATAATTTTTCTATTTCTTTATGCGTTAATTTTTTATTAACTGAGTAATCCACAAACTCGGAACTTATTATTCCACTATTAAGTTCTTCTTCTATGAAACCTTTTACCGCTTCTTTTTTACTTACATAAGAAACAGTAGACAAACTTCCTTCATAAGTATCTACATTTTTTTTCTTACAACCAGTTAATCCAACTAAACAAATAAAACCAAATAGAATAAATAATACTATTTTCTTTTTCATAATTTCCTCCTTAAAAACAATAAATTATTTAATCTATGTATACTATATAAATCTTTTATTTACTTTTCAATAAACTTGTAAAAAATACTGGGATTTATGTCAAAAATTTATCAGTAAAAAAACTCTAAGATTTCTAACCAAAAAAGTAATTATTTTAATCTTAGAGTTTTTTCATTACCATTCTACAATATTACCATTCATATCATAATACCAATACTTATATCCATCATTAGCAGGCTTAACACTACTATAATAATATCTAGTGGCACCTATTAGACTACCATTAAAATTCATTATATTAATAGAATCCCAATCTTCTACACTTCCATTATAATATACTCTGTATAATCCGCAATCATCGAATGCATTATTTCCTATACTTGTTACACTATTTGGGATTATGATACTTGTTAAACGATCACAACCACTAAAAGCATATTTTCCTATACTTGTTACACTATTTGGAATTGTAATTGAAGTAACATTATCAAATCCATAGAATTGATAATCTCCTATGTTTTCTATACCCTCAGGTATTTCTATACTTGTTGTTTCTTCCCAATTAACATCTTTTTTTAAATAGAGATGTTTTGCATAACACATTGGCATGGAGGTAGGACTATTAAAACTTATCCTACACCAATTTTCTATAGTTCCTCCATAACATACTGTGTCTAAACTACACTCATAGAAAGCACATTCTCCTATGCTTGTTACACTGCTTGGAATAATGATTGATGTTAAATTACTACAGCAATCAAAAACATACCTGCCTATATTTGTTACACTATTTGGAATTGTCACGCTTGTTAAATTCTTACATTTGTAGAAAGCATATTCTCCTATACTTGTTACAGGTAAATCATTATATGTTTTAGGTATTATTACCTCTTTTAAATTTTTATTTGAACCTATAACTTCATATCCTACTATTGTATCATTTTCTTTAATTTCACTAAATTGTAAATTTTCATTATCTTTGTCGTTTTTACAAGAAGTAAGTCCTACTACCAAAAAAGTAAAAACCATAATAATAAATAATACTATTTTCTTTTTCATAATTTCCTCCCTATAATAGTAAATTATTTAATCCATGTATACTATATAAATCTTTTATTTACTTTTCAATAAACTTGTAAAAAATACTGGGATATATGTCAAAAATTTATCGGTAAAAAGACTCTAAGATTTCTAAACTCCAAAAGTTGGGCAGTTTAATCTTAGAGCCCATTTATTACCACTCTACTACATTGCCATTACTATCATAATGCCAATAATGTCCACTATCATTAGGTTCAACATAACTATAATAATATCTTGTAGCACTTGTTAAATATGAATTACCATTATTTATTACGATAGAATTCCACTTATCTTCCGTCCCATTATAATATACTTTGTCTAACTTGCTACAATTATAGAAAGCACCACTTTCTATTTTTTTAACACTATCTGCTATTGTAATACATGTCAAACTCACACTACTAGAAAATGCATTCTTACCTATACTTTCTCCACTATTAATTACTACTTCTTTTAATAAACCTGAAATATATGATATTGCCATTGCTGGAATATTTGCATATACTATATAACAATAAGCAAAAGCATCATGTCCTATACTTGTCACACTTTCTGGGATTGTAATTGAATTTACATTATTAAATCCATAAAATTGATAATTGCCTATTCTAGTTATAGTATTAGGTATTTCTATACTTGTTATTTCTTCCCAATCACTATCTTTCTTTAGAAAGAAACAACTTGCATAAAACATTGGATTGGAGTAACTACTTACAAAATTAATTTTACACCAATCTTTTACTGTTCCATTATAATATACTTTATCTAAGCCACTACAATTTCTGAAAGCATAATCTCCTATGCTTGTTACACTATTTGGAATTGTTACATTTGTTAAACTACTACAATCAGAGAAAGCATATCTTCCTATACTTGTTACACTATTTGGTATTGTGATATTTGTTAAACTACTACAATCAGAGAAAGCATAATCTCCTATACTTGTTACACTATTGCCTATTGTTACTCTTGTTAAACACCTACATTCATAAAAAGCATAATCTCCTATACCTGTCACACTATTTGGTACTGTAATTTCCTTTAAATTTTCATTTTCATAAAAAGTATAATTGTATATTTCATAAGTATGACCTTCTAAATCATTTGGTAAAGTTACATTACTTTCTTGACCTTTATATAATACAAGGTAATATTTACCATCTACGATCGAATAAACATATAATCCATCTTCTGTAATTACACTTAATTCTTCTTTAGTATGAATTATTTTAGCATATTTTGCTATTTCTCCATAATCATCTAAGCCAATAGAGAATTTTAAACTAGAATAATTATATATTTCTACAAGTTTAAAACAATTAGAGAAAGCAGAATCTCCTATATTGGTTACACTATTAGGTATTGTAATACTTGTTAAATTGCCACATTCATAAAAAGCATAATCTCCTATACCTGTCACACTATTTGGTATTGTAATTTCCTTTAAATTTTCATTTTCATAAAAAGTATAATTGTATATTTCATAAGTATGACCTTCTAAATCATTTGGTAAGGTTACATTACTTTCTTGACCTTTATATGATAATAAACAATATTTATCATTCAAAATCATATAGTCAAATAATCCATCTTCTGTTGTTTTTATTATACTTGGTTCTTCTTTTTTATGTATTACTTTAGCATGTTCTGCTATACGTCCATAATCAATAGAACCAATAGATAATTGAGAATAATTATATATTTCTACTAATTTAACACAACTTGAGAAAGCATAATTTTCTATACTTTTTACACTATTTCCTATTGTAATATTTGTTAAATTGCTACAAGAAGAAAAAGCACCCCAACCTATACTTGTTACACTATTTGGAATTGTTACATTTGTTAAACATCTACAACTAAAGAAAGCATTTTCTCCTATACTTTTTACTTTATCTGGGATTGTAATTGAAGTTACATTATTAAAGCCAGCAAATTGATAATCACCTATTTTAGTTATAGTATTAGGTATTTCTATACTTGTTACTTCTTCCCAATCATTATCTTTCTTTAAATAGAAATGATTTGAATTACGTGAAGAAAAAATACCGTCCGCAAAGTTTATATTACACCAATCTTCTATACTTCCATTATAATATACTTTATCTAACCTATAACAATTTTCAAAAGTCAGATCTCCTATACTTGTTACACTATTACCTATTGTAATATTTGTTAAACTACTACAATCACTGAAAGCACTATAATATCCTATATTTGTTACACTATTAGGTATTATAATTGAAGTTACATTATTAAATCCATAAAATTGAAAATTACCTATTTTAGTTATAGTATTAGGTATTTCTATACTTGTTACTTCTTCCCAATCATTATCTTTCTTTAAATAGAAATGATTTGCATATCTCATTGGATTGGAATTTGAATCTCTAAAATTTATTTTACACCAATCCTCTATTGTTCCATTATAATATACTTTATCCAAACTATAACAATTTTCAAAAGTCAAATCTCCTATACTTGTCACACTATCTGGTATTGTAATTGATGTAACATAATTAAAACCATAAAATTGATAGTTTATTTCAGTTATAGTATTCGGTATTTCTATACTTGTTACTTCTTCCCAATTATTATCTTTCTTTAAATAGAGATGATTTGCATATATCATGGGATTATCATCTTTACTTTTAAAACCTATATTAAACCAATCTCCTATTGTTCCATCATAGTATACTTTATTTAACCTAGTACAACCAGAGAAAGCATTATATCCTATACTTGTTAAACTTTTTGGTATCGTAATGCTTCTTAAATTACTACAATTTTTGAAAGCTTCACTCTCTATACTTTCTCCACTATTAATTACTACTTCTTTTAAAGAACTTGGGGAAAATTCTGATATTGCTATTGCTGGAATATTTGCATATACTATATAACAATAAGCAAAAGCATTATGTCCTATACTTGTTACACTGCTTGGTATTATAATATTTGTTAGATTACTACAATTTAAGAAAGCACTCTCTCCTATACTTGTTACACTATTTGGAATTGTTATATTCTTTAATCCTGTACATTCTCTAAAAGCCATACTTCCTATACTTGTTACACTATCCCCTATTGTTACACTTGTTAAACTGCTACAATATCTAAAAGCAAATTGTCCTATACTTTCTCCACTATTAATTACTACTTCTTGCAGTTTACTTTCTGGAATAGATGAGATTACTGTTGTTGGAATATTTGCATATTTAATCGGACAATTATAGAAAGCATAATTTCCTATATTTGTTACACTGCTTGAAATTGTAATATTTGTTAAACTACTGCAATCTCTGAAAGCTTCACTCTCTATACTTTCTCCACTATTAATTACTACTTCTTGTAGTTTATTTTTTGGAATAGATGAGATTACTGTCGTTGGAATATTTGCATATTCAATTGGACAGCCATAGAAAGCATCATTTCCTATACTTATTACACTACTTGAAATTGTAATATTTGTTAAACTACTACAATCTTTAAATGTACTATCTTCGATACTTTCTCCGCTATTAATTACTACTTCTTGTAGTTTACTTTTTGGAATAGATGAGATTACTGTCGTTGGAATATTTGCATACTCTATTGGACAATTATAGAAAGCACGCTCTCCTATATTTATTACACTTTCAGGAATTGTAATATTTGTTAAACTACTGCAATCTCTGAAAGCTTCACTCTCTATACTTTCTCCACTATTAATTACTACTTCTTTTAGCTTACTTTTTGGAATAGATGAGATTGCTATCGTTGGAATATTTGCATATTCAATTGGACAACCAAAAAAAGAATCATTCCCTATACTTGTTGCAGTATCTGGTATTTTAATTGAAGTAACATAATTAAAACCATAAAATTGATAGTTTATTTCAGTTAAAGTATTCGGTATTTCTATACTTGTTACTTCTTCCCAATCATTATCTTTCTTTAAATAGAAATGATTTGCAGTTGACATTGGGTTAGAAACTGAATTTATAAAACTAATTTTACACCAATCTTCTATAGTTCCATTATAATATACTTTATCTAAACTGCTACAACTAAAGAAAGCACTATCTCCTATACTTGTTACACTATCTGGGATTGTAATACTTGTTAAACTGCTACAATCTTTAAATGCATTATTTCCTATACTTGTTACAGGTAGATTATTATATTTTTCAGGTATTACTACTTCTTCTAACGTAGTATCCTTCAAACCAGCAACTTCATACCCCACTATTACATCATTTTCTTTTATTTCATTAAACATAAAATCAGTTTTTTCTTGATTCTCCGTATTTCCTTGATTCCCAGAACTGCTTCCACTCTGGGATCCGTTTCCACTTTGATTACTATTGTTATTATTGTTACTTGGTTCTTGTGTACTTGGTGTAGAATTGTTAGGAGTTTCTGTTTCTTCCTTTTTTTTACAAGAAGTAAGCCCTACTACCAAAAAAGTAAAAACCATAATAATAAATAATACTATTTTCTTTTTCATAATTTCCTCCCTATAATAGTAAATTATTTAATCTATGTATACTATATAAATCTTTTATTTACTTTTCAATAAACTTGTAAAAAATACTAGGATATATGTCAAAAAAAAGACTATTTAAAGATTGATACTTTAGAATAGTCTTTTAAAACTTATAATATCATAAAGAATATGTATGCCAAACCATAATAAATCAATAAGGCCGTTATATCATTAATCGTAGTAATAAATGGTCCACTTGCTACAGCGGGATCTATATGAATTTTAACAAATAGAATCGGAACAATCGCTCCCACAAAAGAAGATACCGTCATTGCAATCAATAGCGATATGGAAATAATTCCCGAAGCCTTTATCGCATCTCTTACATTATATACATCGGTTTCTACACTTTGTTTTGTAACAAGCATAAAAATAAATACGATAATAAACGCTAATATCCCTAAAGCCAAGCCATTAAAAAATCCTGTTTTCAATTCTTTAAAAATTGTTTTTAATATCTTCCTTCTTCTTTCCTCTTTATCTGATAAAAGCCGTATCGTAACCGCCAGAGATTGCGTTCCGGAATTTCCCGACATATCCAAAACCAGTGTTTGAAAAAACACAATAACCGGTAATGCCGCTACTACCCGTTCAAACCCTGTCATCGCAAAAGATTGAAACAAACCCAAAATCAATAAAATAATCAACCAAGGCAATCTTTTTTTTACGGATTCAAAAACCGTATCATTTATCTCTTCTGCTTCCGTCAAACCGGCAAATTTAGCATAATCATCGCCAAATTCGTCATCTACCGCTTCAATAACATCATCAGAAGTAATAACACCCAATAATTTATGCTTTTCATCTAATATCGGATAAGATTCCAACGCATATTCCTTTAATCTCGGCAAACAATTTTCAATTTCTTCCGTCGCATAGAAAAACGGATAATTTTTCTTAATAATCTTTTCCAAATCTTCATATTCTCTTGCGATAATCAAATCACGCAACTCAATAACTCCATAAAAAGTTCCGTCTTTCTGCAACACATAAATCAAAGAAATATTATCATGATCTGCAGCCTTATGAATTAATTGCTTCATTGAATTCTTAATCGTATCATTTTGATATACACTGATATAATTATCCGTCATTCGACTACCGATATGATCATCTTCATACTGCAATACTTTTTCAATACTTTCACTTGTCTGTTCGTCAATATATGATTCTACTTCTTTTCTTTGATCTTCTTCCAATTCTTCCAAAACGTCAATCGCATCATCTACGTCCATCTTACCCAACAGTTGGGCAGTTTTTTCCGGTTCAAAATCTTCGATTAACTCTTCTACATTCTCCGCATAAGAAAGAATTTCGGCAAACACTTCATCACCCAATATCTCCAAAAGTTCTTCCCTTTGCGGTTTAGAAAGTTGATTTAAAAAAGCGGCAATATCACTTTCATGGTATTGCAATATTCGTTCTTTTTTTTCTTCTTTGGATAAACTTGAAATAAGAATCTCATTCAATTCTTCCAATGGATTTCTTCTCATATATATCCCTCTATTCTAAAGAATAATTTTTCCCCAAAGCCTCTATAACATCTTTATGCAATGCTTTATTCTTTCCATATTCTTGATTGATTCTTACCTTAAACTCCGCTACTTCTCTGGCAATGGAAATATCATCTTCCATAACCTCTTCTATGGTATAAGGAAACATTTTTTTCTTTTGACTTATACTCTTTTGAATATCTTGCATTAACAAGAAATAATATTCATTTACCTGAGTAAACTGTTCACTTGTAAATTTTACTTCTTTCGTTAAAAGTGGGTTTAATTTCAAAAATTCCAAAAAACCACTATAATTATTTTCAAAATAAAGTTGTTTTGCCATCATATATGCTTGTCCCTCCTGCGGAGAAACTTTCCATTTAATAGCAGGGTGATATTTTAAAGCAAACTCCTTAAATTCTGTTTCCAATTCCTCAAGCATTTCTACCGATGTATTTTTCTTTGCTTCACAGATTCTTGCGAATCGATCATATCTACGACTAAAATCGACAATACGCTGACTATAACTCTTTTTAAAAGTCGATATAAATTCATCTATATTCTTTTGTTCCGCATTATATTGAATAATATTTTTCAAAAATTCATTTTCTTGAGTTACTTTAAATTCCTTTTCAATCCATTCATGAAAGTGATAAACATATTCGGCTTCCAATAAAAATCCTTTCTTCGAAAACCGTTCGAATTCAACAATTCGATTTCCCATTTCGTTTTGAACTTCCGCAAATTCTATATCATTCATTCCCATCACCCTTTCATGCAATACTATTTTATCATATATTTGTTAAAAACAAATAAAAAAATTCAATATTTCATTTAAAATCCAAAAAGAATAAAAAATAAATTAAACTTACCTTATCCAAACAAAATGAGAACGACAATTATTTACTTAAAATCAAAAACCTTTGAGTTCCCCGTTTTTTTCACTGAGATGAAAGGAAAAAGAAAAAAATAAGAAAAAACAGCCTAAAAGTGAATAAA